>CAJOEQ010000143.1:0-2015 GCA_905233515.1 uncultured Synergistales bacterium | reverse complement strand
GACAGATCAAGAAATTAACGCGCTCAAACGTGAAATGCCTTTAGACGATGATTTATTGACTCGTGGTAAGAATTTGCCGAAATTGAACGAGATAATCAAAGCAGCCGGCAATATGGCTTATCCTATGGGACTCAGGACAGAGAGACTCGCGCATGAAGTATTAAGCCTCGCAAGAATTTACGGACTCCCATTTGAAAAAATTGCTGGCTGGGGCTGTGATGATAAAACAATGCTGGGAGCTGCGGACAAAAAAAATATTCCTGTACTCGTTACGATTCCTCAATTAGTAGGCGGCGGGGCTGTCGGCATGTCAATAGGGGACTCGATTCCTGTTTCTGAGCGTTCTATGAGAATTTCAAGAATGTTAGCATCATGTGATGTAATAATTGAGTCGGCTGTAGCATTGACTCAAGAAATCCACGACGGCCCATTTGAATGCTACACGGGTCACGGGATATGGGCGGATTATTCAGGACAAGCGACTTATAATTTACGCGATAAAAATTTAATTAGAATCGATTTAGACGAGAATTTACGTAAAGCAGTCGAATTAAATAAAACTGTTCAGGAAGCAATTGACAAGGGACTCCCGAAAACTAAGGCCGCAAAAATTCCCTTCAGAATGGAAATGTCAGCATTTGCACGTCATGAAGGAAGTCTGCCGATTGTCGGAGATATTGGCAAAGTATGGCCGTTAATTGCTCATGATGTCGCGGAAAATTTAGGGATTGAGCTTGAATTTCTCTCATCTTCACAAGATACACCGGAGGGCGCATTAATGCGTGAATATATAGTTAATAACGTTAAAGCTCTTGACCGTGAAAAAATGTTAAAGCGTTCAGAAAATTATATATTGCAATAAAAAATTATCCCCTGACTCGTAAAGCCGGGGGATTTGCTTTTATAGTTAATTCTTATAAACAAGAGGAATCAAGAATCCCTCAGCTACTTCATTTGCCATTGCTTTGCCTTCTAGAATCTCAAGCAATTTCAACGCAAATATCGGAGTTACTGCCGGCCCCTTTGCTGTCGTGATATGTCCGTCTGTCTCGACTATTTCAGAACCTTTTGACGCTCCTTTTAAATGATGCTCAAGTCCCGGATAACAGACTGCTTTACGACCTGCTAAGACTCCAGCCTTACCCAGTGCCGCCGGTGCTGCACAAATTGCCGCGATATATTTTCCTTCAGCGTTATATTTCTTGAGTAATTCCTGTAATCCCTCGTGATTCGCGATCTCAAGAGTTCCCCCCGGTAAAATCAGCATGTCAAATTTTTCGTCTTTAACTGAGTCAAACATTGCTTCAGTTCTTACGCGAATTTTATTTTTGCTTGTAACTTCCTGATTTCCTGTGAGTGATACAATAGTTACTACAACTCCGCCGCGCCTTAAAATATCTACAGTAGTGAGTGCCTCTGTCTCTTCGAAACCGTCAATTAAAAAAATTGCTGCTGTCTTCATAATAATAAATCACCTCACGAAAATTTTATCATGATATTTCACTTTTCGCCGCTTGTCATGTATTGCGCACCTAAAGGCACGTGAGAAATAAATTTATCAAGAAATCTCAAGCACGCTAACTGTTTCGGGAAAAAGACTATATATTTTCCTGAGATATTCTTAAATCCTGAACTAGCAAGCAAATTTTTGCACTCTGACATATCAAGCGTAAATGCGTCTTTATCAACAGGGCTATTATTGACAAGTTTTCGCGTTAGGGGATTCTTCATATTATGCTCGATTATTATTAACTTGCCGCCGGGTTTGAGCCGCTTATAAATATTTTGCATGACCCCGGGACGATCTGACTTAGGTACAACATGATGTAAAACTGTGATTAATAAAGCAATATCATAATCTGAATCTAGTTCAGCAAGATTACTTGTGAAAAAATTTCCCCCCGTGCGAATCTCTTCAGGGACTTGTTCAATACTTTTGCTGCTGACATCGAATCCGTGAATAGTGATATTATTAAATGCGTCATAAATAGTTTTAGAGAATAGCCCGACCCCGC
>CAJOEQ010000142.1:2369-8740 GCA_905233515.1 uncultured Synergistales bacterium | reverse complement strand
TCAAAGAATTTAGACGTGTCATTTATCCAGTTTGAGAAAAATTTTACTATTTCAGCGTCCGACCTGTAATTAAGCAATAATTTTATAATTTTGCATTCACTTGCTGCGAATTTTTGCGGGAACTCTAAAATATTTCTGACTGAAGCACCCCTAAATCTATATAAACTCTGATCATCATCACCGGCTACACAAATATTTTTGCTCTCACCTGCGATTAATAATAAAATTTGCTCCTGAATAAAATTTGTGTCTTGATACTCGTCTGACATGACATATTTAATTCTTGCTTGTAAATTGCTCAAAATTTCCGGATTGTCGCGTAATAATTTATAAGTCTCAAGCAATAAGGCCGAAAAACTTAACGAGTTATCATCAATCAATAAATCATCATGTAACAGCATAGCCCGGCCAAGTGAAGAAATTTGCGGGTTTGAGTCGCGTATTAATTCCTGAGGGTCTGCTAATTCTTCAGAGAGTTTATTAATATATTTACAAAGCTCGTCGGCTCTGTCCCATTTGCCTAATTTAGTTAGTGCCGCAATATCCTTGAATCTTTCCATTTTGCGCATTAATAAATATTTATGTGAGAAATCATCAAGGATTCTAAAATTTTTCTTGAATCTAGTAAATTGCACGTATTCGCGTAAAATTCTCTCACAAAGCGCGTGAAAAGTCCCGATGTATAAATTATTTGCGTCAAGATTTATATTTCTTGCTGTGAACTCGTCAGAAATCCGTGATAAAATCTCGCGTGCGGCCTTATTCGTGAAAGTAGCGATTAAAATATTTTCGGGCTTGACTCGTTTTTTCTGAATTAAGAAAATTGCGCGTTGTATGAGCGTGAAAGTTTTGCCAGTCCCCGGCCCAGCTAGAATTAATAAAGGCCCGTTTGTCGTAGTAATTGCCTCTTTCTGGGACTCGTTAGCATTTGAGAAATCGAAATCTGCAAAATCTTCGGGCTTTAACTCAACAGGAGCATTAATTATATTTTCGCCGCTTTGAACTTGAGATTCTTCTAATCCGATATAGCTTGCTAAAATTTTCATGGGATCATCAGAATTACAGAATAATATAAAATTTGCGTCTGAATTCCTTAAATCGCGCTGAGAAATTAATAAAATTGTCTCAATGTTAGGCTTAAAAGAGTCATATAAATCCGCTAAACTTTTCGCGAAATCATAATAAATTATAAATTTTGCGTTGTCAGTACTAGAATTTGAATCAGTCAATAAAATCAAAGCATTACGTCCGGCAAATTTAATTAATTCTTCAGGTCTCGACGCGTAAATAATCCCCTGAGAGTCTTTATTTTGCGTCAAAATTTTATCGAGTGAGGCGGCTTTATTCTCTGATTTAATCACTCTAAATAATAAATTTTTCAAGTCAAAACCGGTTATAACTCTTACAGGTGAGCGCAAATCTTTCATAATTTCCGATCTGATTTCGGGGCTTGTTACTCCTGAAAAAATAGCGACGGGGACTCGCTGGGCATTGAGTGAGTCGGCAAATTCGCGAAAATTTTTCAAGTTCTCAAGACTTCCCATTTTTACGACGAATAAAGAAATTTCTATACCAGTCAGAAAATTTTTTATCTCGTTTAATTGTGCCAAGTCCGAATAAAGAATCTTGCAAGCACCGCTTTTTATTCGCCGCATTAATTCGCGTTTTTGTATTGAACTCTGAAGAGAATTCAAGCAAGCCGAGTGAATATCTACATCAAAATTTGCCTCACTGGGATTAATAACAAGAGTCAGCCCGGGCAATAACAAAGCCGGTAATCTATAACAAATACTTTTACCGTAATTATCAGGCATTGAGCAGAAAACATCACGACCTGACAAAAGCGCGTTAATAATTTCTTCCTGACCTGTCTTGAATGAGTTAAACCCGAAATGCTGACGTAAAAGCGAGACGAGATAATTATTTGCTGATTTATTAGTAATTTGTTCGGGCTGTGATTCAGTTTCTTGTGATTCAGGCTCTTTCTTAGCTGGCAGAGTCTGAATATAATCAGTTAATTTTTTATTCTGTTCTTGAGAATCTTTTAATTGAGTCTGGAGTCCTGCAATTTCCTTTTTTTTCGTGTCAAGTTCAGTGTTAAGCGCGTTAATTTGCCCATAAAGTGAGTCAATTTTGCCATTAAGAGACTCTATCTCTTCGCGTTTGTCAATTATTTCGTCATTGAGGACGATTATTTTATGATTTAACGCGTTAATTTCGTCATTACGTGCGCTGATTTCTCCTGAGAGCGTATAAATTTGATCCTGCTGACTGTTAATTCTCTTAGTGAGCAGACTCGTTTTAGCATTGATTAATTTTTGAACTTGCTGCTGTTCTTCCAGTGTCATATTATTTGACTAAAGACTCCCGCTATAAATATAAAATTTTCTATGTATAGAGAATCTATCACAATATTCACTATTTATCACGATTTATTTTTGTTGAATCATAAATTAATTAATTCGGGGGTGGGCGGGGAGGAATCAGTTAATACGAGGGATGAATTATATAATAATATCGCTAATAATTATGAACTGAGCAATAAATTTTTTTGTGTTTGATTCAGGAATGGGCAAATTTTTATATACGTGAATAATTACGAGTTATGCAATAAAATTTTTTATGTTTGATTCAAGAAAGCGGCAAATTTTTTATAATATATCTCTAAATATATAACTGACTCGCAAATTTTTCCTTGAATGTAATATAATTTATACAGTTTTTCATGAAAGGAATTAATTTTTTATGAGCAGCATTCAGAAATTAAATCAAATCTACGAGGGTAAAGCTAAAAAAGTTTTTGCAACGTCAAGCCCTGATTATTATATCGTCGAATACAAAGACGACGCTACGGCATTTAACGGACTCAAACACGGCACTATAACCGGGAAGGGCATTATAAATAATAAAATGAGTAATGCAATGTTTCAATTACTCGAGAAAAACGGCGTAAAGACTCATTTTGTTGAACAGTTAAGCGACAGGGAGACTCTTGTAAAAGCCGTAAAAATTGTCCCGCTTGAGATAATTATACGCAACATTGCCGCCGGTTCATTCTCAAAACGTTACGGAGTCGAAGAAGGTACACAGTTAAAAATTTCTACTCTTGAGTACTCGCTGAAAAATGACGAACTCAATGACCCGTTAATAAATGACTCGCATATTATCGCGCTTGGTGTTGCAACTGAGCAGGAATTATCACAAATTAGCGCAATGGCCTATAAAATTAATGACGTGCTAAAAAATTTCTTTGCTGGAATCGGCATTAAATTAATTGATTTCAAGATTGAGGCCGGACGACTCATAAATAATAACAATGAAATAATTTTAGCTGATGAGATTTCGCCTGACACGTGCAGATTCTGGGACGCTAAGACAAATGAAAAACTTGATAAAGACAGATTTAGACGAGATTTAGGCGGAGTAGAAGAAGCCTATCAAGAAATTTTTTCACGCATAAATCAATAAAAAATGTCTAGTGAAATCCACGAAGAATGCGGAGTAATAGGCGTATATCGTAATGATGAGAGCAAGAATGCGGCCCACCTTGTTTATTACGGGCTGTATGCTCTTCAACATAGAGGCCAAGAAAGCGCGGGGATTGCTCGGTGCTATGGAACTAAGAAAAGGGCTCGGACTCGTCGGTGAAGTCTTCAGGGGAGAAACTTTTGCGAATTTTCCGGGCAATATTGCGATCGGTCATGTGAGATACTCAACTGCAGGCGATGAAAGCGTAAGAAGTGCGCAACCTCTTGCAGCGTCTTGCAGACTCGGAGAAATTGCCCTAGCTCATAACGGGAATCTTGTAAACGCTGACTCATTGCGTGAGATGTTGACTGATGAGGGCGTAATTTTCCATACGACGAGCGACTCGGAGTCTATATTAAATTTAATTTGTCAGCATGGGACTCGCGGTATCTTATCAGGCATAATATCAAAGGCGCATATGTTCTAGTTATAACAATCGGCGATAAATTAATCGGAGTTAGAGACCCTTACGGCCTGCACCCGCTTTGTATAGGGACTCTTGCTAATAATTCGGGATATGTCCTTGCGTCTGAAACCTGCGCACTTGAAGCACTTGACGCTGAATTTTTGCGGGATGTAACGCCCGGTGAAATTGTAATAATCGACAAAAGCGGACTTCAAAGTATAGAGCCTTCACGATGGTGCAAGAAAAATTTATGTGTCTTCGAGATGGTATATTTTGCGCGTCCTGACGTTTATGAATTTCGGCGTAAATGCGGAATGAAACTCGCTCAGCAAAACAAAATCGATGCGGACTTAGTTATGGCCGTGCCTGATTCGGGGATTCCTGCTGCGATTGGATATGCTGAAGCGTCGGGGATTCCTTATGGTGAGGGCTTAATCAAGAATAAATACATGGGAAGGACTTTCATTTTGCCGGTTCAGGAGCAGCGCGAGGACGCAGTCAGAATCAAACTCTCTACAATCAGACATAATATAGAAGGTAAGCGATTAATAATAATTGATGACTCAATCGTAAGAGGGACGACTCTAAGACGAATCGTCAAGCATTTACGGGACTCAGGAGCTAAAGAAATTCACGTCTGCGCGGCCTCACCTGAAGTAAAATTTTCTTGTTATTTCGGAATTGATACGCCTCACAGAGAAAAATTAATAGCTGTGCAGAAATCTATAAATGAAATTTGCGAATATATAGGAGCTGATTCAGTTACATATTTAAGTGAAGAGAGTTTAAAAGAAGTATGCGGCCAAGATACTTACTGCAAGGCTTGTTTTGATGGAAATTACCCGATGGAAGTGCCTATAAACTAGCAAAATTAGCTTAACATGTTAAAATATTAGTCATCCACTTTTTTGCGCGGGGGTGGCGGAATGGTAGACGCGCTAGACTTAGGATCTAGTGTTTATGACGTAGGGGTTCAAGTCCCCTCCTCCGCATCATAAAAAATTTTTCGGGAGGCTTTTAACCGCATGAAGGGCATAGTTTTAGCTGGAGGCAGCGGCACTCGTTTATATCCCCTTACACTTGTAACGTCAAAGCAGTTATTGCCTGTCTATGATAAACCGATGATTTATTATCCCCTTTCAATTTTAATGCAGGCGAAAATACGCGATATATTAATTATTTCGACTCCTGATGATTTGCCGAGATTTGAGAAATTACTAGGCAGCGGCGAAAGATTCGGGGTTAATTTTTCTTATGCTGAACAGCCTTCACCGGACGGACTCGCTCAAGCATTCATAATCGGGGGAAAATTTATAGGCTCTGACTCGGTCGCAATGATTTTAGGCGATAATATTTTTTCAGGTCAGGGACTCCCTAAAAGACTGCGCGCGGCTGTCAAGAATGCAGAGTCAGGGAAGGGCGCGACAATTTTCGGGTATTATGTCGACGATCCAGAACGATTCGGAATTGTAGAATTTGACTCAAACGGGCGGGCTGTCTCAATTGAAGAGAAACCGGCAAAACCGAAAAGCAATTACTGCGTAACAGGCTTATATTTTAGAGTTATTGAATTCGCCGAAAATCTTAAACCTTCCAAGCGCGGAGAACTTGAGATCACTGATTTAAATCGCATTTATCTTGAAAACAATCAATTGAACGTAGAATTATTAGGTCAGGGCTTTACGTGGCTTGACACTGGGACTCATGAGAGTTTAGCGGACGCAACAAATTTTGTGAAAACTGTAGAGACCCACCAGCACAGAAAAATAGCCTGCCTTGAAGAAATTGCGTACTTAAACAAATGGATTAATCGAGACGACATTATGAAAGTTTATGAGGTCCTGCGCAAAAATCAATACGGTCAATACTTGAAAGATATTCTTGACGGCAAATATATAGATACTTATTAGACGCGATTTGCCCGGCATTCAATCATAAAAAATTTTTTCGCAAATTCTTATGTGTTGACTACAATTTATATAATTTCAGATTTCAGAACGGGAGGTATTTATTAATTGCAGAAAATTTTTATAACTGGCGCAAATGGGCAGTTAGGGCGTGATTTAGTTCATGAGCTTACTTCACGCGGAATTACTTGTATTGCGTCTGATATTCAAGAAAATTTTTCAGGCTCTGAGTCATGTGAATATATGAAACTTGATATTACTAATTATAATGACGTTGAGAAAGTTTTAAAATTTGCTCGTCCTGATAGATTAATTCATTGTGCGGCGTGGACTGCTGTAGACTTGGCCGAAGATGATAATAATAAATCTAAAGTTTTCGCAATAAACGTAACAGGCACTGAAAATATAGCGCGAGTTTGTGCAGAGTTAAATATAATAATGACTTATATCAGCACTGATTATGTTTTCAACGGTGAGGGCGTAAAAGCGTGGCAGCCTGAAGACGAATCATTTAATCCAGTTAATTATTA
>CAJOEQ010000142.1:0-2353 GCA_905233515.1 uncultured Synergistales bacterium | reverse complement strand
GTTAAAAAATTTTTGCGTGATTTCTTTATAGTCCGTATAGCGTGGGCATTTGGTAAGAGCGGAAATAATTTCGTCAAAACAATGCTGAATCTTGCTCAAAATCATAATACTTTGAGAGTCGTAAATGATCAGATCGGGACTCCGACTTACACGCCGGATCTAGCAAGATTACTAGCTGATATTAACGAGACAAATAAATTCGGAATCTATCACGCAACTAATGACGAACAAGAAAATTTTATAAGCTGGTACGATTTCGCGTGTGAAATTTTTAATCAATCAGGGAGAAATATAAATGTAATTCCTGTAACTACTCTTGAATATGGACTCTCAAAGGCAAAACGCCCGTATAATTCGCGACTCGACAAGCAAAAATTAAAAGATTCAGGCTTTGAACTATTACCGGACTGGCGCGACGCTCTAAGGAGGTATTTATTAATTAATGCAAATTAGCGTAGATTATAATGTAAACGGTATCGAGGGACTTTGCGCAATCACTCCTAAAGTACACGGGGACTCGCGGGGTTATTTCACAGAGACGTATAATTTAAATGACATGAAAGAAGCCGGCTTTAATATAAATTTCGTACAGGACAATCAAAGCAGCAGCACTAAAGGAGTTTTGCGGGGTCTGCACTATCAAATTAATTTTCCTCAATGTAAATTAGTTAGAGTTATTAGCGGCTCAGTTTTTGATGTTGCTGTTGATTTACGAAAAAATAGCAAAACTTACGGCAAATACTACGGACTCGAACTCACAAGCGAAAATCATAAACAATTTTTAATACCGCGCGGGTTTGCTCATGGCTTTATAGTTTTGTCGGACTTGGCAGAATTCTTTTACAAGTGTGATGACTTCTATCACCCTAACGACGAGGGCGGAATAATTTATAATGATCCTGATATTAATATAGCTTGGCCGAAATTAGACACGGATTTAATATTATCTGATAAAGATAAAAATTTGCCATTTTTGAAGGAGATTTTATCATGAAAATTTTAATCACAGGCGGCGCGGGCTTTATAGGAAGTAATTTTATATTTCACATGTTAGACGTTCACCCTGATTATAAAATTATCTGCGTTGATAAATTGACTTATGCAGGAAATATAAACACTCTTAAAAATTTAATTGCCAGTGAGAGAATAAATTTTTTCAGGCTTGATATTTGCGATAGAGAGAGAATTTATAATTTATTCGATTCAGAACGTCCGGATATAGTCGTAAATTTTGCTGCTGAGTCTCACGTTGATAGATCTATTGAATCACCGGGGATATTTTTATTTACTAATACGCTGGGCACTGGAGTCTTACTTGACGCGAGTCTCAAATTCGGAGTCAAACGCTTTCACCAAGTCAGCACCGATGAAGTTTATGGAGATTTGCCGCTTGATAGGCCTGATTTATTTTTTTCTGAGAATTCACCGATAAAAACGTCATCGCCATATTCTGCATCAAAGGCCGGAGCTGATTTATTGACTCTTTCATATCACAGGACATTTAATTTGCCGGTGAGTATTAGCCGCTGTTCAAATAATTATGGGCCTTATCACTTCCCTGAAAAATTAATACCGTTAATGATAATAAATGCGCTTCACGATAAAGATTTGCCGGTTTATGGTCAGGGAATAAACGTAAGGGACTGGCTATTTGTTAGGGATCATTGCCGAGCGATTGATTTAATAATTCATGATGAGGGCTCAAACGGTGAAATTTACAATATCGGCGGACATAACGAAATGCGCAATATCGATATTGTAAAATTAATTTGCAAAGAATTAAACAAACCTGATAGCTTAATTAAATTTGTACCTGACAGAAAAGGCCATGATTTAAGATACGCTATTAACCCCGAAAAAATTTACTTGAGACTCGGTTGGCTGCCTGAAACGAGATTCGAAGAGGGTATAAAGCTCACTATTAAATGGTATCTCAATAATAAATCATGGTGGGAGCCGTTAATTAATAAATCATAAACAACGCGAGGGGGATGACTCAATAAATCCCCTTTTTTTATCACACTTGCACGAGCATATATAATATAAGCAAAAAAAGGTGTGAATAATTCCATGTCTGAACACTATAATATAACCGGAATGTCCTGCGCGGCATGTTCTGCACGTGTAGAAAGAGTCGTTAAAAAATTGCCCGGTATTATTTCCTGTTCTGTAAGTTTATTAACAAATTCTATGATTGTAGAAGGCACTGCAAAACCTTCTGAAATTATTTCAGCAATTGAGAAAGCCGGCTATGGTGCTAGCTTAAATGCTCCTGAAATCAGCACGCAAAATAATAATAACAGTGAGGACTCTTTAATAGATAGAGAGACTCCGATTTTGAAGCGCAGATTAA
>CAJOEQ010000141.1 GCA_905233515.1 uncultured Synergistales bacterium | reverse complement strand
ACACCGCAGGAGACGGACAAGCTTTTCGCCGTGATGCGCAATATGCGTGCAGACGGGAAGGCAATTGTCATTATTACGCACAAACTGCATGAAGTGGAAGAAATATCTGACCGCGTCGCCATTCTGCGCAAAGGCCAGTTTGTCGGAGATATGCTGACAAAGGATACCAATGCAGAAGAGATGACCAATATGATGGTAGGGCATGCGGTCACTTTGAATATAGAACGCCCAGAACCTGTCAATTCCAGACCCAGACTGGAAGTAAACGGGCTTACCGTCCGTTCACAGGACGGAATATTAAAGCTGGATGATGTATCCTTTACACTCAACAGCGGAGAAATTCTCGGGATTGCGGGCGAGTCTGGCAGCGGTAAGAGTGCGACAATGTTATCTATAATGGGACTGAATAAAATCAAATCAGGCTCTATAATATTCAACAATAAAAATATAAGCGACTATAATATAAATCAAATTCGCGGTAAAAATATTTCTATGATATTTCAAGACCCTATGACGAGTCTAAATCCTGTCTTGACTATAGGCTATCAAATGAAAGAAACTTTAAAGCGTCATAAATGGCAGGGGGATATAAATTCGCGCGTTCTCGAAATGCTCGAAAAAGTAGGAATATCTCCAGCCGAAAAAAGAATCTCGCAATATCCTCACGAATTCAGCGGCGGGCAGCGTCAAAGAATCATGATAGCAATGGCCTTACTTTGTGAACCTGATTTATTGATTGCTGATGAGCCTACTACGGCACTTGATGTAACTGTTCAGGCTCAAATTTTGAAGTTGATTAAAGATTTACAGAAAGAGTCTAACATGTCAGTAATATTAATAACTCATGATTTAGGAGTAATCGCGGGCGAATCTGATAGAGTCTTAATCATGTACGGCGGGCATATTCTCGAACAGGGAACGAGACGAGAAATTTTTTATCAGACTTCACACCCATATACGCAGGGATTATTACGTTCTGTGCCAAATCCTGATAATATCAAGCAAAAATTAATTCCCATTGAAGGACAACCGCCTGACTTGCTTAACCCTCCTAAAGGCTGCCCATATGTCAAAAGATGTCCGGAAGCAATGCGCGTGTGTCTTGCAAATTATCCCGTTATGAATTCTTTAACTGATACTCATAAATTTAATTGCTGGCTGGGAGTGAAGAAATAAAAAAATGAGCTCTTTACTTGAAATTAATAATCTCACTAAATATTTTGCTGGAAATATCAAAGCACTTGACGACGTTTCATTTTCTATAAATCGAGGTGAGACTCTTGGCCTTGTAGGTGAGTCGGGCTGCGGGAAGACTACACTAGGACGCACTATCATAAAATTATATGAGCCTGACTCAGGGAAAATTATTTATAACAATCAGGATATAACGCGCTTGAGTCCTAAACAAATGCTCCCATTCAGGAAAAAAATTCAAATGATATTTCAAGATCCCTATGCGTCGCTAAATCCTAGAATGACAGCGGGCGATATTATTCGGGAATCTATGATAATTCACGGAGTCCCTAAAAATGAGCAGTCAGAACGAGTAAATAAATTATTGCAGCTCGTAGGACTTAATAGCGAACAGGCCGGGCGTTATCCTCATGAGTTCAGCGGCGGGCAGCGTCAAAGAATCGGAATTGCTAGGGCGTTGGCTGTAGAACCTGAATTTATTATCTGTGATGAGCCTATTTCTGCGCTTGATGTGTCTATTCAGGCTCAAATTGTCAACATGTTATGCGACCTGCAAAATGAAATGGGACTAACTTATTTATTTATCGCTCATGATTTATCAATGGTAAGGCATATAAGCTCACGAGTCGCAGTAATGTATCTCGGCAAAATTGTAGAAATTGCTGACAGTAACGAATTATATTCACGGCCTCTGCATCCTTATACTATATCGCTATTGTCATCGATTCCCGTGCCTGATCCCGATAAATCAGACAAGCGCAAAATTTTATCTCTTGAGGGCGAAATTCCCAGCGCGTTAAATATTCCTTCAGGGTGCAATTTTCACACGAGATGTCCTAAAGCAAAGCCCGAATGCAGGACTCTTAACGCAATTTTAAGCGATAAAGGAGAGAATCATTTATGTTCATGTCCGTTTGCATAAAATATATAAAAATTTGTCTAGCTGTTATATTAATTTTTGCCGGAATTTCCAGCGCGGGGACTCGTGAAATAGTTTATAATTTGGGCGTTGATCCTAGAACTATAGACCCATTTTTAAATTATGCTCTTGACGGAGGTATTGTAGACGCAAATATTTTTGATGGTCTAGTGCGGCGTGGATTTAATGACAAGATAGAACCTGCCTGCGCTGAAAGCTGGGACGTATCACCGGACGGCTTAACATGGACATTTTATTTGCGGGATAATTTAAAGTGGTCGGACGGCGAAAAACTTACAGCTCAACACTTCAAAGACGGCTTTATGTATTTAATAAATCCTGAGACGGCTTCACCCTATGCTAGTTATGGATTCTTTATCAAGAATGCAGAAAAATTTTATAAGAATCAGGCAAAATCTGAAGACGTTGGACTCTCTGCTCCTGATGAGAAAACTTTTATAATTAATCTTGAATATAAGAATCCTTTAATGCTTGATTATATGGCCTTTCAGACTTTTACGCCTGCACGAATGGACATAATAAGCAAGAATCCTAGAGGCTGGGCGGCAAAACCTGAGACTCTTATATCAAACGGGGCTTTTACTCTATCAAAATGGAAACATGGGAGCGGCGGCGAAATTATTTTACTCAAGAATAATAATTACTGGGACGCAGAAAATGTGAAAATTGATAGATTGCGCTTTGTTGTGATAGCTGACACTAATACAGCACTTGCAGCCTTCAAAGCTGGGAAGATTGATTATATAAGCTCAATACCGACTCGAATTCTGCCGGCTCTCTTGAAAACAGGTGAGGCAAAATCACTCCCGGAGCTTGGAACGTCTTACATTGATTTTAACGTTAATCACAAGCCATTTGACGACTCAAGAGTCAGACTCGCATTTACCCTCGCAATAAATAGAAGTATTATAACCGATAAACTTTTGAAGAGTGGTGTGAAGCCGGCAACGGGGATTGTAAGTTATTTAGTTCCGGGTGCAGCAGATTCGCAGGATTTCAGGACAGAAGGCGGCGCGTTTTTGCCAGTGAGTGCAGATATTGAGCAAGCAAGAAAACTTTTATCTGAAGCAGGTTATCCAAACGGAGTAAACTTTCCTGAAATGTCATTAAAATATAGCTCAAGCCCCGGAAGTAATATGCTTGCTGAGGCCCTGCAAAACATGTGGAAGGAAGTTTTAGGCGTAAATATAAATTTACTAAATGAAGAATGGAAAGTATATCTTAAATCAACGCAGGACGGAAATTTTGACATGTCTACACATAGCTGGATACTTGACATTCCCGACGCGTCGAATATTTTAGAGCTTTATAAATCAGACTCACCGCAGAATAATACAGGCTGGGCGAATTCAGAATTTGACGAACTAATGCGAAAAGCTGATCTAGAAATGGATTACTCAAAGCGTATAAATTATTTGCACGAGGCCGAAAAAATTTTAATGCGTGAAATGCCTTCATTGCCGTTATATTTCTTGTCAATGGCTGAAATGAAGAGTGAGCGGGTCAAAAATATATATCGTTCTCCGATTGGGATTATATTATTCAGGACGGCTGAAATCATAGAGTAATAATGTGTTTTCCCCGCC
>CAJOEQ010000140.1:3736-4629 GCA_905233515.1 uncultured Synergistales bacterium | reverse complement strand
TATACATAGATGCTGTAGGTAATGCTAATAGCGGAGTATTTAGAAAGGGAAATGACGCAGTTTATCTCACTCCTATAGATTCTGTTGTGAAAGATGAGCGTGTTACTTTCATAAAAATGGACGTTGAGGGAGCCGAGCTTAAATCTTTAATCGGTGCAAAGAATACTATAACAAAGAATAAGCCCAGACTCGCAATTTGTGTATATCATAAACCTGAAGACATTTGCGAAATTCCCGAGTATATATTATCGCTCGTGCCTGAATATAAATTTTATTTGCGTCATTATAATTCTGATATGGGCGAGACAGTTTTATATGCAAGCTGTGATTAAATAAATAATTGCTTAAGCTCTCTTAAAGTGTAAAATATTTTTAGGAGGGCTTATAAGTTGAACATAAAAATTTTACTTGATTTATTTATAACTTTTGCGAAAATCGGCGCGGTAACTTTCGGGGGCGGTTATGCAATGCTAATGATTTTATTGCGTGAGGTCGTCGAAAAAAAGCACTGGGCAACTGAGCAGGAACTAACAGATTATTACGCAGTCGCACAATGTACTCCGGGAGTTATTGCCGTGAATGTAGCTACTTTTATCGGAGAAAAACAGGCCGGAGTCTTAGGCGGCATAATTGCAACAATCGGCGTTGTATTTCCTTCAATTATAATAATTTCACTCTTGGCCGGAATAATCCGCGCTTATTCAGAACTTGAATGGGTTAAACATGCATTTGCGGGCGTTCGAGTCTGTGTCTGTGTATTAATATTTAATGCAGTCTTGAAAATTTTTAACTCGGCAATAATTGACAAAATCACACTTTGTATTTATGTATTAATTCTAGCTGGTACGATTTTCTTTAAAGTATCGCCGATTTTATTAGTCGTTCTTGCTGGG
>CAJOEQ010000140.1:0-3728 GCA_905233515.1 uncultured Synergistales bacterium | reverse complement strand
CTAAAACTTTTCTGGGAATTCTTTAAGACTGGCTTATTTGCAGTAGGCGGGGGGATGGCGACTCTTCCATTTTTGTATGACATCTCAGACCGGACGGGCTGGTTTACTCATGAACAATTAGCTGACATGATAGCAATTTCTGAATCGACTCCCGGGCCGATCGGTGTAAACATGGCTACTTATGCAGGAAAATTGACGGCTGGATATTCGGGGGCAGTCGTTGCGACTCTGGGATTAATTACTCCGAGCATAATAATAATATTGATAATTGCTGCATTTCTTGAGGCTTTCAGGAAAAATAAATACGTCGACTCAATTTTTTACGGAATGAGACCAGCAAGCACCGCGATGATTACTGCCGCATGTTTACTCGTTGCAAAAATAGTTTTTATTCAAGATGGGCGATTTCTTAATGTGAACTGGGACTCGGTTGATTTGGCTGTGTTGCTGTTAATGTTCACTCACTCGGTAAAATTCACTAAAAAATTTCACCCTGTTATTTGGATAGCTTTATCGGCTGTAATCGGCGTTATATTCAAATATTGATAAATAAAGCGGACAGTTTTTTGTTTCTGCCCGCTGAAAATTTTTATTCTTTTATTGAGCTCTGTGATAATTTATGCTTGAGCCGTCGGGGAATCTCATTATTAAAATATTCCCAGCCTGTAAAATTTCTATCTCAGCAGTAAATTCTATTCCTGAATTATTGCGGCCTGTCAAAATATTCCCGTTAAGCTGAAAGACTCCTGACTCTGAAGGACTCCCATTAATCCAGCCTCTATAATTATTATTCTCGTCGTAAATCATGACCCATTTTTGATCGTCGACGATTGACTCCCATCTGCCGTAAATTGTAGAAATCTGCGGGCGGCTTTGTGTTCTCGGTCTCATCATAGAGTCGGGCTTAATAATTGGCCGTGATGCTTTTATCGGTCGAGTACTGCGCTTGAAAATTACGGCGTTTTCTCGCATTCCGTTCGGTGAATTAGTAAACGTTGCTACAAGATTCCCCGTTTCAGGATCAATCATAGCAAAAATTACTTCGTGTTTCCCTTCAGGTGTAGTGATTTCGAGCCTGTCATCAGCTGCCTTGAATGTCCCGTAAAAATTCCCTGACGCGTAAATTCTATCTTGCAAAATTTCAAGTGTTATGCCGTCTGAACTGTCCCACATGCCTACGTACCAATTTGCGGGGAACCAGTCATGATTTAACGGATATATATAATGCACTTCTCCTGTTTCAAGCGAGGCCAAGCACCAGACATATTTATTTCCGTCTGAGATTACAACCGCAAAATCTTCTGTGATTGTTTCGCCGTTCTGCGCAAAAGTTCTCAAGATCGGGACTTCTCCGGAAGTATCAAGAGTCATATAAGCGTTATTATTTCTTTCGCCGTAATAGTCAATCTTAACAGGAAATGCGGCTCTCTGCATTGAGAATCTAGCAATCTCAAGCACTACATTTGTAGGAGCTAAAAATTTTTCTCGTCTAGTCCTTGCGTCAACTTCTCCGACATGAGCATATCTGCCGGGTAATAAATTCGCGCCGTGATTTATAGTGTCTTCGATATAGGGTGAAAATCTTGAGTCATTCTTTACTTGCTGTTCAAGATTAACATCAGCAAATGAACTTGACGCGCAAAATACAGCAATTAACGCAATTAATAGAGCAAATTTTTTCATACTGTAAACTCACTTTCTTAATTATTAAATCTGCACAAATGCCGGAGTATCTGCCGGAGCGTTTAAAAATTTCTTTAACTCGTCATCAAGTTTTAATAACGTGATAGAAAAGCCTTCCATGTCTAAAGAAGTCATATAATTGCCGACTAAAGTTTTTGCGACTTTGATAGACTTTGAGTCAAGAACTTCTTTGACGTGTTTATTTGCTACGAACAATTCCATTAAAGGAGTCCCGCCCATGCCGTTAATCATTACTGCGACTTCACAGCCCGAATTATAAATATTTTCAGCGAAAATCTTATCAAGTAACTTGTCAGCTATCTCGTTTACGCTTGAAATTTTTTCGCGGTGAGTCCCCGGTTCGCCGTGAATTCCGATTCCTATCTCGATTTCATTATCAGCTAAATCAAAACTCGGTTTGCCGGCTGCTGGTACTGTGCAGGCATTAACGGCCATTCCCATAGAACGAACATTTGAGATAACTTTTTCGGCGACTCTTTTTACCTCGTCAAGATTGAGTCCAGACTCGGCGGCTGCTCCTGCGATTTTGTGAACAAATACAGTGCCTGCTATTCCTCTGCGTCCAGTAGTCCACGTTGAATTTTCGACAGCAACATCATCAGCGGTTATAACTTGCTCGACTTTGATTCCCTCATCGCGTGCCATATCTGCGGCCATCTCGAAATTCATAACATCGCCGGTATAATTTTTTATGACGAGCAAAACGCCCTCCCCGCCGTCGACAGCTTTAATAGCTTCAAAAACTTGATCAGGAGTCGGAGAAGTAAACACAGCCCCGGCAACTGCACCGTCAAGCATTCCCCGGCCAACGAATCCGCCGTGTGAAGGTTCATGACCTGACCCGCCGCCTGAAACAAGAGCAACTTTTTTACTTGCACCGCCCGCACGAACTAAGACATCAAAGCCGTCAAGCCTCTTCACGTACTGAGGAAACGCCGCCGTCATTCCGTCAAGCATTTCATTGACAATATTGTCAACCTGATTGATTAATTTTTTCATGATAATTAATTCCTCCTTCTTAGTAATAAAAATTTATAATTTTGAGGCGTTCCTTGCTTCTTCTGCACTTGTTAATACAGAGTCAAGAGTCCCGCCCCCTGCTGCCTCAACTGCCGCACAAACTGCACCCTCAATTAATGGAGCGTCGGCAATTTCTGCGCGAATCTCTTCGCCCTCGTCTTCTAATAATTCTATAGCTGTCTCTGCACTCATTATCGCGCTGCCTATATCGGCCAAGATTGCTACTCCGTCGCCCTGATTAGCTGTTCTTATTGCGTCGGCTATTCTTTGAGCGTCCGTACCGATTGAGCCGTCTTCGAGTCCTCCTGCCGCTATAATTCCGGGATTTCCGCCGGCCATTTCGTTAGCAAGATCGCAGACACCTTCTGCAATTTTCCAGCTGTGAGAGACAATTACAAGTCCTACCATAATAAATTATTCCCCTTCTTTGAGCGAGTCTCTAATTGCTTCAAGAGTAATTGCCGCACTAGTTGCGCCCGGGTCTTGATGGCCTATACTTCTTTCACCGAGATAACTTGCGCGCCCCTTTGTAGCAATAATAGTTTTGGTGAATTCTACTCCGTCATTAGCAGATTTGCAGGCTGATTCAAGAGCTGAGATAATATTTTCGCCGGATTCTATTTTTTCGCAGTAAGTCTCATAAGCAGGAATTAAGGCATCTAACATAGTTTTTTCGCCTTTGACGGCCTTACCTCGTTTTTGAATTCCCGCGATTGCTGCCGAGAACGCATTTTTGAAGTCTTCAGCTGTGAGTTCAGTTTTTCCTGCTAAAATTTTGCCCGCTTCCATGTAAGCAGTCCCGTATAAAGGCCCTGACGCTCCACCTACTTTTGATAAAAGAGTCATTCCTGTTTTCTTGAGAGCTGCCCCGATGTCGTTATCTTCAGGAGTGGGAGAAAATTTTTCTTTTACGGCCTCAAACCCTCGCGCCATGTTTATGCCGTGATCTGAGTCGCCTATTTCGCGGTCTAATTCAGTGAGAAAATCTTTATTAGCTATAATTC
>CAJOEQ010000139.1 GCA_905233515.1 uncultured Synergistales bacterium | reverse complement strand
TCGTCTAGGCTCAATTGAAAACCTGTTGCGGCCTCCTGCTGTGCTTTATTCATGTTATTAATATCCGGCAATTCTTGAGAGTTAATAATTTTCTCGCGCACTTCAGGAGTTAAAGAATTTTGAGGAGTTGTCTCGTGCGTTATCTGCGAACTTGCTATAAATTGATCTGGATCATAGGACTCAAGGGAATTTGCTAGATTCTGATACAGAGTTGACGTTATATCTTGAGAGTCAGAGTCTAAAGTTTCACGCGAGTCCGTTATATTTTCGTTTTCGTCATTTTCGCGTGTAATATTTTGTGTTGAGTCCTCGTGATTATCATAATTCTCTATAATTTGCGGCTCTTCTTGTGTTATATCTTCGTGCTTAAATAATAAATCTTGCGGATCTGCAGGATTTTCACGTGTAATATTTTCTCCGCTCTCTTGAGTGTTTATAATATTAATCGGGGCGAGTAATAATCCCGTCCCTGCGTCGTTATTTTCTTTATTATTAAGCCAGTCCATTAAATCCTGCTTCAAATTACAAGCTCACCTTTTATATAATATTCTGGTTTAGTGATTTGTCAGTTTACCCCGATTTTATGAACTTGGCAACGTTAAGGAGTTCAGAACATGCTATTATTATGTATAAAAAATTTCATGAAAGCATGTGATATTGAATGTCAGACATGACTATAAAGACTTCACGATTTGGCGAGGTCTCATATAAACAGGAAGATTTATTAATTTTTCCGCGGGGGATTCCTGCATTTGAGACAATGCACGAATGGATTTTAGCGGGCAGTGATGACAGCGCAATTAAATGGCTTCAAAGCATTAACGACGGAGATTTAGCACTCCCAGTAACTTCACCTGATGCAATTCAACCGGACTATAACGCCCGAATTCCTGAAGATGAGCTAAAAATGATCGGAACTGTAAATCCTGCTGACCTTGCATTATTAATAGTTGTCTCGATTCCTCCTGCTGCTCCGTGGAACATGACTGCAAATTTGCGCGCTCCTATTCTAATAAATTTAAAGACTCATAAGGCCGTGCAGGTTATCGCTCTTAATGAAGAGTACCCGATTAGACATGTTATTTTCCCTGAAGATGTAAGAGAAAAAATGAAAGCCTCTGCACAATTAAAGCAAGAAAACGGAGGCGATGAATAATGCTCGTCTTAAGCAGAAGAGTCAATGAAAGCATACAGATCGGCACGGACATTGAAATAATGGTAATTGACGTGCGCGGCGATGTAGTGAGAATCGGAATCACTGCTCCGCAATCGACTCAAATTTGGCGTAAAGAATTATGGGACGTAATCGTCAAAGAAAACAAGACAGCCGCAGAAGGTGTGAGATTTCCGGACTATAAGGCCGCGACTCGTTTGCCGTTGTCGACGTTCTCGAAACTCTCAAAGATTCCGACTGTTCATATTAGTAACAGGATTGATGATAAAGAATGAACGCTAAAAAAATTGCGATTGTATTAGGCTCTGACAGTGATTTAAATATCGCTGAGAAATGCGTAAAAGTTTTAAAGACTCTCGGGCTTGAATTCACTGTAAATATAATCTCGGCTCATAGGACTCCGGAAAAAGCGCGGGAATTTGCTATTAATGCACGTGAAAATAATTACGGCGTAATAATTGCCATTGCTGGGAAGTCTGCGGCACTTGCTGGAGTATTAGCTGCTCATACAAGACTCCCAGTTATAGGCGTTCCTGTTATGAGTCAAGATTTAGGCGGTCTTGACGCTTTACTCTCAAGTGTTCAAATGCCCCCGGGAGTCCCTGTTGCTTGTGTAGCTATTGACGGCGGGGCAAATGCGGCGTGGCTGGCTGCTAGAATTTTATCGATTAATAATGACGATTTAGCGCAAAAATTAGAAATCGAGACTCAAAAAATGTCGGAAAGTGTAGAGAAAAAAAATCATGACATACAAGCGAAATTCTTATAAAGACTCAGGCGTTGACGTTACAGCAGGTTATGAATCAGTCAAATTAATGCGCTCTCACGTTGAACGCACGAACATTAAAGGCGTTTTCTCGGATTTAGGAGGATTCGGGGGGATGTTCGCACTTCCTGAAGGACTCAATAATCCCATTTTAGTGAGCGGTACAGATGGAGTCGGTACAAAATTAAAAATTGCTTTTGCTCTTGATAAACATGACTCAATCGGGATTGACTGCGTTGCTATGTGCGTTAATGATGTGCTTTGCTCAGGAGCTAGACCGTTATTTTTTCTTGATTATATAGCAGTCGGCAAAAATTACCCGGGGCTGTATTCAAGCTAATTGCGCATTAATCGGCGGTGAGACTGCTGAAATGCCCGGCTTTTACCCAGTGAATGAATATGATTTAGCCGGTTTTGCTGTCGGAGTCGTTGAGCGCGAAAAAATTTTAAAGCCTTCAAACGTGAAACAAGGCGATATTATTATTGCTCTGCCTTCAACGGGGGTGCATTCTAACGGGTTTTCACTTGTCAGGAAAATTTTAGCGGAACAAGATTTAAATCAATATATTAACGAGTTCGGGCAATCTTTAGGCCAAGAATTATTAACTCCTACAAAAATTTACGTCCGTGAAGTATTGCCAGTTATCGACAAAATTAAATCAATTGCTCATATAACGGGCGGCGGCTTTTATGAGAATATCCCCCGCGCATTCGGTGAAGGACTCGCAGCAAAAATTGAACTCGCAAAAATTAAGACTCTCCCTGTATTTGACTATATTATGAGGGCCGGAAATCTTGAGCTTGACGAAATGTATCACGTCTTTAATATGGGCGTGGGAATGATTTTAATAATTTCGCCTGAAAAAGTTGACGAGATTCTAAAAATTTTAAACGAGTCATATATAATCGGAGAAATAATTAATCACGAAAACGGAGGCGTAATTTTATGGTAAAAATTTCTGTGCTTGTCTCAGGAGGCGGGACGAATCTACAGGCTTTAATTGACTCGCAGAATAACGGGATTATTAAATCCGGCCAAATCGTGCAGGTTATCTCAAGCAATGATAAAGCATTTGCACTCGAACGCGCTAAACGTGCGAATATTCCCTGTGAAGTCGTCAGCTTGAAAGAGTCAGGCGAAAATTTTGAGTCAAGATTATTAGACTCGCTGGAAAAATTTAGCCCTGATTTAATAGTCTTGGCCGGTTTCATGCATATTTTAAGCAAAAATTTTATTGACTCCTGTAACGCAAAAATCATAAATATTCACCCGTCATTAATTCCTGCGTTTTGCGGAAAAGGCTTTTACGGTCTTCACGTTCATGAAGCTGTGTTAAATTCAGGCTCAAAAGTTACCGGCGCAACTGTTCACTATGTGAATGAGATTCCCGACGGAGGGCAGATTATAGCTCAGAAAGCCGTTAAAATTCTCCCCGATGATACGCCCGAAAAGTTACAGCGCAGAGTCATGGAATTTGCGGAATGGGTTATTTTGCCGCGTGCTGTTGAAGAAGTTTGCAGGAAATTACAACCGAAAATTTTTGAGTCGCCTATAAAATATCCCGGACGAGGCATTATAACGGGAATGACTGAGTCAGGGAAAATCGCGCTTGCTTATTTCATAATGGGCCGCAGTCAGTCAAGCAAATCAAGAATCTTTGCTAAATCAGGCGATGACTTAATTATTAAGCTCGTTGATGTAAAGAAGGATTTTGACAGCTCGTTAATTCTTTATTCGCCGTTGAGAGTTCACGGAGAAAATATTATAGTAACTAACGGGGATCAGACTGACACAATTTATAATTTTCTGAACGAGTCAAAAACTTTTGAGCAGGCTTTGAGAACTCGCGAATATGAACCCGACGCACCTCACTATACGCCCAGAATCAGCGCAATTATTAATTTATCAGGCTATAAACAAAGCATTCTTAAGCGTGCAGGAAAATTTTTCTTTGAGTACGAATTCACACTTATAATCATGACGTAATGAGAGATAAAATTTTGCCGTCTTTCACCGGTGAACCTAGAGAAGTAAAAATTTGCGATGACGTTAATTTATTTGCTGATTCATTATGGGCTGAACTCAGCGAAGATTACAGAGTCGCTCTTTACGTGAGATTTTATGAGCCCGATTTATCAAGTTATACCGACAAATTATTTAACACGCTATAAAAAGGAGTGATTTATTCATGAACGAGTACAAATTAAAATATGGCTG
Organism: uncultured Synergistales bacterium; assembly: GCA_905233515.1. Classification (GTDB taxonomy): domain Bacteria; phylum Synergistota; class Synergistia; order Synergistales; family Aminobacteriaceae; genus JAFUXM01. The sequence goes on along the minus strand of CAJOEQ010000139.1, from coordinate 7,983 downwards.
TAATCCAGATCAAAGCCCAGCAAGAATCTTCATGAGAAATAATCAGGATTTACCGCTTGAGATTTTAAATGGCCGACCGGGCTATATAAATTTTCTTGACGCTTTGAATTCGTGGCAATTAGTGAAGGAATTGCGCAAAAATTTAAATCTTCCTGCCGCTGCGTCATTTAAACATGTGAGTCCGGCGGGGGCTGCTTTAGGTCTTCCCTTAAATGACAATGAGCGCAAATTATTTTTTGTTGACGAGAAATTAAATATTAATGACTCGTTACTTGCTTGTGCATATGCAAGGGCGCGCGGGACTGATAGACTCTCATCTTTCGGGGATTGGATCGCCCTAAGTGATAAATGCGACAAGATTACAGCTGAATATATACGCCGTGAAGTGTCTGATGGAGTCATTGCTCCTGATTATGAGCCTGAAGCACTAGAAATCTTGAAATCTAAGCGCAAAGGAAATTATGCAGTCGTGAAAATTGATTCAAATTATGAGCCTGATTTATTAGAGACTCGCGACGTTTTCGGGATAACTTTTGAGCAGTCACGCAGCACCGCCCCCGTTTGTGAACTTGGAAAATTTGACTCTCTTGTTACTGTCTCTCAAGAAATGCCGGAGTCTGCAAAACGTGATTTAATTCTAGCTCTCATAACTCTTAAATATACTCAGTCTAATTCAGTCTGTGTTACTAAAAACGGTCAGACACTCGGAGTCGGAGCTGGTCAGCAATCGCGCTTACATTGCGTTAAACTTGCTTGTGATAAGGCAGATTTAAGAATTTTGCGAGAACACCCGAAAATTTTAGATTTAGAATTTGACTCAAAACTTGGCCGGCCTGAACGAGACAACGCAATTAATGTAATTCTCACGACTAACAGCGGCATTATTTCAGACTCTGAGCGTAAAGAATGGCTTGCAAATAATTCCGGCGCGTCTCTTGGCAGTGATGCATTCTTCCCGTTCGCTGATAATATAGAACGTGCTTATTTGAGCGGAGTTAAATTTATTGCTCAGCCGGGCGGATCTATTCGTGATGATTTAGTCATTAAAGCCTGCGACTCTCATAATATTTCAATGGTAATGACCGGTAAAAGATTATTTCATCATTAAAAAATTTTTACATGAAAGGAGCAAATTTTTATGTCTATTAATCTTGACGAGAAACATTCACAAAGACTCGAATTTATTTGTAATGCGCTTGAAGTTGACTCAACCGGTGCAGTGTCAGAAGCAATTGATATTTTTTTCCGTAAACTCGTAACTGAGGGCAAAATTCCCATTGAAGCGTCAATGTCAGGAGTCAGCGATCCTAAAGACGAGAAAGATTACAAGCTTGAAGATATACCGGACATTCAAGACTCTAAGAAATACGGACTCACGGCAAAAGAACGCGCTAATCTCGGAAAATCAGCAGCAAAAAATTTCGCTAAAGCAGAACAGGGCGACCCTACAGCACAAAACGTAATGGGAACTTACTACGAGAGCGGCAACGGATTCGAGAAAAATTACGACAAGGCTATTTACTGGTACACTAAATCAGCAAATCAAGGAAACACGAACGCTCAATATCATTTAGGAGTCTTATACAATAAGGCAAAAGAAAATCCCTTACGCGCTTATTTCTGGTTTGAGGTTGCGAGACTTTGCGGCTTTAATATAACTCATATACATCAAGACTATATAATTAGGTTAACTGAAATGCTTTCAGCGCGTCAAAGGCTCAAGATGAGGCAGTCAAGAAAGTTAATTCAATAAAGGGAGGCAATTAATTTAATGAACGTTCTTATAATAGGAGGCGGCGGGCGTGAACACGTTATCGCAAAATACGTCGCGAAAAATCCTAAAGTCAAAAAATTATACGCTCTTCCCGGAAACGGCGGGATCTCACAAATTGCCGAGTGCGTTAATATTTCAGCTGAAGACATTGACGGAATTGTAAATTTTGCGGAGTCTCACTCTATAGATTTCGCAATTGTTGCACCTGATGACCCCTTAGCACTGGGAGCAGTTGACAGACTCGAGTCAATCGGCGTTAAATGTTTCGGACCTTCTCAAAACGCGGCAATAATCGAGAGCAGCAAAATTTTCGCTAAAGAATTAATGACTCGTTATAATATTCCCACCGCAAAATATAAAGTCTTCACTAATTTAGACGAGGCTTTATCACATGCCGCGCTGTCAGATTGTCCGATTGTAATAAAAGCTGATGGGCTCGCAAAAGGTAAGGGCGTAACAGTCGCTGAAAATTTTAAGCAGGCAAGAGAAGCTATTATTTCATGCATGAAAGATAAAGCATTCGGAGCAAGCGGGGAAAAAATTTTAATTGAAGAGTGTTTACGCGGCCCGGAAGTTACTGTGTTAGCTTTTACTGACGGCAAAACAATAATCCCCCTGATTTCTTCAATGGATCATAAACGAGCTTATGACGGCAACAAAGGCCCTAATACCGGCGGAATGGGAGTCGCTGCTCCAAATTTTTATTATAGTGATGAGATAGCCGACGATTGCATGGAAAAAATTTTTCTCCCGACTATTAACGCGCTCAATAAAGAAGGCCGCAAATTTAAAGGCTGCTTATATTTCGGTTTAATGCTCACAAGGGACGGCGCAAAAGTCATTGAGTATAACTGCAGATTTGGAGATCCTGAAGCTGAAGCCGTTTTGCCTTTGCTTGACTGTGATTTATTTGATATTTTGCTTGCTGTTCGTGATGAGAAATTGAACGAGCTTAATATTAAATTTAAAGACTCTGCATCGTGCTGTGTTATTTTAGCGTCAGGAGGTTATCCCGGCAAATATTTATCAGGCTATGAAATCGATTTCGGCGAGTCTGACAAGATAGAAGGAGTCGAAATTTTCCACTGCGGGACAAAATTTGAGAATGGCAAATATTACACTTCAGGCGGGCGAGTCTTGGCAGTTAATGCAATTGCGTGTGATTTTCCATCAGCAAGAACTAAAGCGTATCAGGCCGTTAATTGCATAAAATTTGAAAATATGCGTTACAGGTCAGATATAGGAGCAAATTAATCATGAAAGAATATGATCTTGAACGTTTTGTAAAAGCTCAGGAAGTGGGAGAAAATTATAATCTTGCACTAAACGAGATAAAACACGGGCAAAAGCGCAGTTGTTGGATGTGGTATATATTCCCGCAGCTTAGGGGATTAGGTCATAGCTATAGAGCTAATTTTTACGGAATTGAAGATCTTGACGAGGCAAAAAAATATTTAGCTCATCCCGTTTTAGGTGCTAGATTAATCGAAATCACAAGCGCATTGCTTGAACTTCCGGAAAATGACCCGCTTAAAATTATGGGTTATCCTGATGATATGAAATTGCATTCTTGCATGACTCTTTTTGCTTATATTTCAGGGAATGACTCAATTTTCCACAAGGCACTTGATAAATTTTTTGCTGGTCAGCAGGATTATAAAACTCTGAAAATTATTAAACCTGCTCGATATTTGCCGGAAGATAATAATTTATCGTGGGATTCTCGTGATTGGCTGAATAGATTAAATGATATTGCCCCTGATTATAGAGCTCTAAATCGTGAAGTCTGGCAAAATACCCTTTCAATAGTCGAAGCTAATTACTATGAATTATCAAACGGTGAAAAAATTTTACTCCGCAGTGAAGACAATCCGCGCAAAGAGTCAAAATTTTACGAGAATGAATTTACAGCAAATTTTGAGCCGCTTAATATTTCGCCTGAAATTACAGTATCGCATGAAGATTGTCTTGATATTGCCCATGACTGGATAAATCAGGGTCTTGAAGTCTGTGTGTTGAATCTCGCAAATAGACATAACCCCGGCGGCGGTGTTGTAGGCGGCTGCTCAGCTCAAGAAGAATATTTATTCCATTGCTCGGATTATTACAAGTTTTTATATATTTTCGCTAGTTATGCCGAACAATACGGACTCAAGCGTTCAGAATATCAATATCCCATGGATAAAAATTTCGGCGGGATTTATACTCCAGGCGTTATTATATTCAGAGAGAACGAGTCACGCGGCTATGAGCTTATAAAATCTCCGTGGGAAGTTAATTTTATTGCAGTTGCCGGAATGGTAAATCCTGAACGAGAAATTATAAACGGTCAAGAATATATTATTCCTGAATCAGCAGAAGGCGTGAAAAATAAAATCCGTACAATTTACAGAATCGCCTGCGATAATAAACAAAGAAATCTTGTATTAGGTGCTTTAGGCTGCGGAGCTTTTCACAATCCCCCCCGGCATGTCGCGAAATTGTTTGCTGAAGTCCTTTGCGAGAATGAATTTAAAGGTGCTTTCAGTAAAATTTGTTTTGCTGTCAAGAGTCATCGCGATCCCGAAAAAAGCGAGAATTATATAATTTTCCGTGAAATTCTTGACGGTTTCAAGATAAATTAATGCTTTATTATGCTATGATTCATTTAATCAAAAAATTCATACACAAAAGGAGATTTTATTATGCACAAAAAATTTTGTCTTGCGCTGATTATTTCTCTTGTCATGGCCTCATGTGTTTACGGCGGGGCATTTACTCCGGGAACTTATGAAGGCAGGGGCAAGGGTTACAGCGAAACTTCTGATGTAATTGTCCGTGTTACTGTTGACGAGAACGCAATCACAAAAGTTGAAATCGACGCTCCCGAAGAAGTCCCGTTCGGTGTACCTTTATTCGGCAAATACGGCGAGGCTTTAATCGGACGAACTGACGGGAAAATTGACGCAGTCAGCGGCGCAACTATGACTCGCAACGGAATATCTGAAGCAGTAGAGAAGGCTTTATCACTTGCACGCGGCGAAAAATCAGACGACGCAAATAAGCCGGTCTCATTCACGCCCGGAACTTATGAGGCAGAGTCAGAAGGTTATAACGCTCCTGTAAAAATTAAAGCAACTTTCACAGCTGATAAAATCACAGGAATTGAAATAATTTCTCATCGTGAGACTGAACACGTAGGCGATATAGCTTTCACGTTTATGATTCCTGAAATGTTGCAGGCTAACGGCTCAGGAGTTGACGCAATCAGCGGCGCAACTTTTTCAACGAGGGCATTACGTAACGCTGTAAATTCTGCGGCAGAAATGGCAGGCTGTACAAATCTTGAGGCATTCAAGAAAGCTAAAGTAATTCACACTGCACAGGATGATATAAAACTCGTCTATGATGTAGTAATAGTCGGTGCAGGTGGAGCAGGAGTCGCGGCAGGAGCTCAGGCAGCACAGGACGGCAACACAGTATTAATTCTCGAGAAAAACGCAGAAGTCGGCGGGAATACTTTAGTGTCAGGCGGTCAATATCAAAGTGTCATGCCTTATCTTGTATGGGATCCCAAAGATCCTGACGCTGAGACGGGAATTTTTGCATTTACCGGTCAATCTTACAAGAAAGTCAAATCCGTTCAGGGCTGTATTAAAGAGTTAAAGATGACGCAGAATATTATAAGACTCATGAGTACGTAGCCGGAGATGCTGAAGAATTATCTAAACACGGAGTACACGCTGAATATTTGCCGGTCTTGCAAGCTCTCAAGAAAGAAATCAAAGCATATCTTGACTGGGCGCAGCCTAAATTAGACGCAGGGACTCCAGAAAATAATTTGACGTTATTCTCAACTTTGAATCTTCACATTTTCCAGACTTATTACGGGGGATTAAGACAGAGCGCGGATAAATCAACTTGGATTTATGGAAATGTCGATTTAGTAAAGCAATTTGTTGAAGACGGTCAAGGCCTTAAAGAATGGCTTGAGGCAATGGGATCTACTTTTCATGATGATACACAGCCTACTTTAATCGGTGCTTTATGGTATCGTGAAAATGAATTCGTCGGTGCAAATGTCGACACAAACGGCGACGGTCAGACTGAAGAGTATAAAGGCCGCTGGGGGACTTTCTTTGTAGCTCCGATTAATGCAATGTTGAAAGCTAATAAATTAAATCGCGTAATGACTCGTACGACAGTGAACGAATTAATTTACGAGGGCGGGCGCGTTATCGGAGTTCGTGCTACAAGTTATGACGGCACAAAAATTACTGTTTATGCTTCAAAAGGTGTTATTCTCGCAACCGGCGGCTATGCTGCAAATCTCGTGAAAGTTGTAGACGAAAATATTTATTGGTCATCTGAATATCTCTCAACAACTACTAAGACGACTAATAGATCAAGTTTACAGGGCAGCGGCATAACAATGGCTCAAGCAGTCGGAGCAAAAGTTACAGGAATGGGATTCACTCAATTAATGCCCATCTCATGGATCGATAACGGCAATTTAGCATTTGGCGGCGGTAATTATGCTTGCTGGATTAATCCAAATACTGGACATAGATTCGTCGATGAGGGTTCAGAGCGTGACGTGCTTTCTTTAGCTGAATTCAAAAACGGAATGGAATACAAAGGCAGCAAGGGCGTTTTCTTAGAATTCTATAACGTTGAGCAGAAAATGCCCGCACCGACTCAGTTACCAGAAACCGGCGATTATCCCGGACGTTATTACAGGCGCAAAATTTCAGAGCTCCCCGAATTGTTTAAAGAATTAGGAGTTAAAGCTGATCCTAAAGTCGTCGAGCAAACTATAAGAGCCTACGATAAAGCAGTCATGACAGGCGGAGAATTTCCTGATGTCGGCAAGGCAATCGCTTCAAGGCCGGTCGGAAACGTTCAGAAGAACCCCGACGGAAGCTACAATCCTGAGACTTATGACCTCGACAACACCGTTATGACGATTCGACTCATGGCACCGAGCACCCACCACACAATGGGCGGCATCAAAGTCGACGAAGGAAGGCATGTCCTAACGTCAGCAGGAAGGATCGTCCCGGGACTTTACGCAGCTGGTGAGGTTACGGGTGGCATTCACGGCGGAAACAGGCTCGGCGGAAATGCTATCACCGAAATCTTCGTGTCAGGAAGAATCGCTGCTCAGACTCTTAACGCTGAGAACAAGTAGAATTTTCACACAGTCCACGAAAATCCCTCAGTCATAAACGGCTGGGGGATTATTTTATTTCCTCCCTTCGTCAACTATAATTACGTCTGAAAAATTTTAAGCATTAAGGAAGGTTTCATGATGAGCAAGTTCCTTCACACGAAATATTCATCATTAACACCCTACGACACTAGCGGCGAAGTCGAGAGCATGAAGGGCTACGTACGCCTTAACACAAACGAGTCCCCTTTCCCGCCGTCGCCGAAAGTATTCTCTGCAACACTCGAAGCATCACGCGGCCTCAATTATTACTGCGACCCTGAATGTTCACAGCTTGCCGCAAAAATTGCCTCACTCTACAATCTCAATCCATCGCAGATTGTTTTCGGGAACGGTTCAGACGAGATTCTCAATTTTCTATTCAAGGGCTTCTGCGAAAAAGGAGCGGCCTTCCCCAACATCACATACTCGTTCTACAAGATACTCGCAAAGTTCCACGGCGTTGACTATATTCCAGTTCCATTGAAGAATTTTAGAGTTGACCCGTCGTACTACAAGGACGTTAAAGGACGCACGATATTCATAGCCAACCCGAACGCTCCCACAAGCCTCGCAATGTCTTTGAGTGAGATTGAGGAGATATTGACCTCGAACCCTGAGAGCCTAGTTGTGATTGATGAGGCATATGTTGATTTCGGTGCAGAAAGCGCAGTAACTCTCCTCCCGAAATACAACAACCTCGTAATCACGCGTACGTTCTCAAAATCGCGCTCACTTGCTGGGGCAAGGCTAGGCTGGTGCATGACGAGTGAGGAGATAGCCAGCGACATCAAGGACATCAAGAACACTCTCACTCCCTACAACATAAACGCGATGACTCAGGCTGCCGGACTCGGAGCATTGGACGACGAGGAATACACTCGCAGGAACATCGACATGATACGAATGGTACGCGACAACACGAAGAGCAGACTCCGCGAGATGGGCTTCGATGTCATGGATTCGTCGACGAACTTCCTTTTCGCAAAGCATGAAACTGTCAGCGGCGAGGAAATCTTCG
>CAJOEQ010000138.1 GCA_905233515.1 uncultured Synergistales bacterium | reverse complement strand
TTTATTAACTGCTCTGAAAAAATTAGCGCGTTCAGGAATTGCAATAGTATTTATTTCACACAGATTGCATGAAGTCAAAGATTTATGTCATAGAATTCTAGTTTTGCGTGACGGAAAATTAATCACTGATAAATCAAGTGAAGAGCTTTCAACAAGAGAAATTGCGTCGTTAATGGTAGGTCGTGAAAGCAGCCGCTCCGTTGAGATTCCCGAAATTCCCGACGAGCCTGTTACGCCCGATGACGTAAACGAGACTCTGAATCCCACTAAGAAGAAGAAAAAAATTAAACCTGCTCTCAAAGTAGATCATTTATGGGTAGACATGCCCGGTGAAACTGTCAGGGACGTATCATTTGAAGTCAAAAAGGGTGAAATTTTCGGTATTGGAGGACTCGCGGGTCATGGCAAATTAGGAATTCCAAACGGTATTATGGGACTCTATCCTGCTGGCGGACGAGTTAAATTATTCGGGAAAAAATTAGCTCTTAATAGGCCGCGTGCTGCATTATCCCGCAAAATGGCGTTTGTATCTGAAGACAGGCGCGGAGTCGGTTTATTGCTTGATGAGCCTTTAGACTGGAATATAACTTTTACAGCTATGCAGACTCAAGGAAGATTTTTACTCGGGATTCCGTTTATTTTCCAAGTCCGCAATGAGTACGCAATGAAAAAAGAAGCTCGCAAATTTATTGACTCACTGGGCATAAAATGCACTGGACCGAGTCAATTAGCCGGTGAATTATCAGGAGGAAATCAGCAAAAAGTTTGTCTCGCAAAAGCATTTGTATTACAGCCTGATATTTTATTAATCTGCGAACCTACACGCGGAATCGATATTGGCGCAAAGTCTTTAGTTCTTAATACTCTTAAAGAATATAACCGCGAACACGGAACAACTATAATAATTACAAGTTCAGAGCTTGAAGAATTGCGTTCTGTCTGTGATAGAGTCGCTATAGTCGGAGAAGGCAAAATTGCGGGAGTCCTTCCTGCGTCGAGTCCTGCTGAAGAGTTCGGAATGCTCATGATGGGACAACACAAAGCAAATTTAAATAAGGAGAGTGAGGAGACAGAATGATAAAAAATTTCATTGATAAAGCAGGCTGGCCAAGAATTATAATAGGCTTGTTTTTGCTGGGATTATTTATAGCGGCTCCCTTTGTCGGAGTAAACGTTGACACTTCATTAAATAATACCCTTGTCAGATTCGGCATGAATGGAGTCATGGTTTTAGCAATGATTCCAATGGTACAGGCTGGGTGCGGGTTAAATTTCGGTCTGCCTTTAGGAATAATAGCGGGCTTGTTAGGTGCTACACTTTCAATTGAGTTAAACACTGAAATTTTAGCAAAACTCGCAGAACTCGGCGGACAATATAATATTTCGTGGCTTACTCCTGCATTTGTTGAGACTTATAGAGAGCCTATAGGATTTGCGAGTGCGATAATTATGGCTATTCCAATTGCGGCGATTCTGGGCTGGCTGTACGGCAAATTATTAAATCGTGTTAAAGGCGACGAAATGATGATAGCTACTTATGTCGGTTTCTCGTCAGTGTCTTTCATGTGTATAGCGTGGCTTTTACTTCCTTATAAACATCCTACAATGGTATGGGGATATGCAGGCCGGGGCTTGAGAACGACAATAAGCGTAGAAGGTTACTGGCTGAATATATTAAATAACGCTCTTGCAATAAGAATTAACGAGAGATTTGTAATTCCGACTGGGATGTTAATTTTCTTTGCTGTAATGGCCTTGCTTGTATGGATTTTCATGCGCAGTAAAACAGGAACGGCTATAACTGCTGTAGGTTCAAATCCTGAATTTGCGCGTGCTTCAGGCGTAAACGTTGACAAAATGCGCACTATTTCCGTAGTACTCTCTACTATACTGGGAGCAATCGGCATTATCGTATATGAACAGAGTTTCGGATTTATACAATTATATATGGGCCCGTTTTATATGGCATTGCCGGCGGTCGCGTCTATTTTGCTGGGTGGTGCAAGCGTCAACAAAGCAAGCATATTAAATGTAATAGTCGGGACGTTCTTATTTCAGGGAATTTTAACGATGACTCCTTCTGTAATAAATAGTTATTTGCAGACTGATATGTCAGAAGTCATAAGATTAATTGTGAGTAATGGAATGATTCTCTATGCTCTCACAAGAAAGGTGCGTGCTGGAAGATGATTCGCAAACTTTTTGACATAATAGCAAATAATGCCGTCCCAGCAGTCTTTATAATAATTTCTGCCTTTGCTATACCTCTAAGCGGCTTTTCAGCGAGTTATTTAATTCAGGAATTATTAACGAGAATCGGGCGTAATTCATTCTTAATTTTATCGCTGTTAATTCCGATTATGGCGGGAATGGGCTTAAATTTCGGAATGGTACTCGGAGCAATGGCCGGCCAAATAGGTTTATTAATGATCTGCGACTGGGGAGTCGTAGGAATTCCCGGGATGGTCTTAGCTTGCTTAATAGGGACTCCGATTGCTATAATTCTGGGAATTTTCTGCGGGGCTGTCTTGAATCGTGCTAAAGGCCGCGAAATGGTAACATCTTATATACTGGGATTCTTTATTAACGGAGTCTATCAAATGACAGTTTTATATTTCATGGGCTGGATAATTCCTATTACAAATCCTGCGTTATTATTATCCCGCGGCTATGGAGTTCGTAATGCTGTCAGCTTGCTGGGAATTCGCGGAGTCCTTGATAATTTATTGCCGACCGTTATAGCTGGCGTTAAAGACTCTCAACAATTTATAAGCCTGAACGCTAACGGAGCATTTGCAGCGATTCAAATTCCATTCTTAGACGGAGCTATAAGAATCCCCCTCGCGACTCTTTTAGTGATTGCTTTATTCTGCGTCTTTATAGTCTGGTTCAGGAAAACAAAACTCGGTCAAGATATGCGGGCGATCGGTCAAAATCAGGCAGTTGCTGACAGTGCAGGAATCGCCGTAAATAGAACTCGAGTAATAGCTATAGTGATTTCTACTGTTTTAGCTTGTTACGGTCAAATAATTTACTTGCAAAATATGGGAACTCTTAACACTTATAACAGCCATGATCAGGCCGGTATGTTCTCAATAGCTGCATTATTAATCGGGGGCGCAAGTGTCTCAAGAGCAAGTATCGCAAATGTTTTTGTCGGAGTAATTTTATTTCATTTGATGTTCATAGTAGCACCTATGGCCGGTAAAAATTTAATCGGTGATGCTCAAATCGGCGAATACTTTAGAGTCTTTGTCTCGTATGGAATTATAGCGATTGCCTTAGTTCTTCACGCTTGGAAGAGAAACAGGGAACGTGAGGCAGCACGCAGGACTTTACGAGGCAACAAAGGAGGCAATTAATTATGTTTATAGCTTTCTTGAAATTTATAGTGCGGTGGACTCAAAGAATAATTTTACTTGCTGCGTTAGTTGCGCTTGGATTTGCTTTGTTCTATATCGGGCGTGAACATCAAATTTTTCTCGATAATAAAACTCTCGGCGAATATAAAGCACTCGAACAAGTAAATGTAAGCATTGACGGCGGAGAAATTGCCGAACTCTTACCGCGTGACAGGGATTTGCGAAAAGTTGTCGGGCCGAAATTCGTTATTAAAGCTGAAATTTTTGACGATAAAGGCAATATCTCAAACACTATAGAGCGTGAAATAAAAATTTGTTTCTTCAGTAAAGACATAATGATAAATCTTCCTTCATTGGCTGCGAGTAGTGATGAGTTCATAGTCCCTGCTCCGAGA
>CAJOEQ010000137.1 GCA_905233515.1 uncultured Synergistales bacterium | reverse complement strand
GTCTGAAGGAGTGCATAAAATTCAGGTGTGATCCTTAAGCCTATGACGCTATTTTTGATAACTCCTTTTTTATCAATGAGTCGAACGTCTATAAAAGTTCCTGTAAATTTGCCGTGCCGTTTTTCCTTGTAATGAAGTGAGAGATTATATAAAACTTCAAGGTCTATTTTTACCTGCTCCCGCGCCGTCTTTTCGTTTTTAATCCCGCGCATATTCATATACTCGTGAAGTGATAAATTTATGCAGCGAGATTTTGCGTCGGTCTCAGTAAATTTCAGAGTGAGTGCGTCAAGCAGTTGCAGTGTTGAATTTTTTAACTCTCCTGATTTAGGGAAATTTTTTATTTCAATTGCAAAATTTTCATCAGCTAAAATCTTGACGCTTTGAGATAAAATGTCTAACTTCAAATTATCACGTTTTCTAGCATTAATCTTTGTGAGTCGATTCGTTGCCTGCCCTTGCCGTATCATTTGAAATAAATCATTATTATCAATCTCAACAGTAACAGCGGGCAAATTATCAGCTTCAGAATCAAAGTTTGTGCTGACAGCAATTAATTTTAGTGATTCAATATTCTGCATAAAATTTGAAATATCTATATTCTTTTGCCTGCAAAATTCTTTGATTGTATTTTGTGCGTCAATTTTCGAGAATTTTTCAGCTGATATAGAATCAAATTTTTTTAGTATTTGAATTTTACCGTCATGAAATTTTGCTACTAATGCATAATATTTATTGTCGTTATCGCTCATGTTTTAAACCTCACTTTGCAATTCTCTGAAAGCATTAATTTTTTCCCTTCTAGGCTGTATATATTCATCAAGTATATTAGCTACAAAATTTGCTACAGTGATTCGCTTCAGTCTTGCTAAATCTTGAATATCAGCGGCCATTTGTGGCGTAACATATGAGCTGATTTTAACTTCTTTTTTCTCGCCTGATTTATCGCTTCTCGGTCTACCTGCCATATTATAAAAACTCCTTTACTAAAAAATTTGATTTGCTATGACTGACTCACAAAGACTCTTCATACGATTTACAGCATGGTTATAAATCATTGTCGTATTAATGCTCGTGTGTCTCGCGAATGCTTGAACGTCTGCAAGATTTTGACCGGCCATTAATGCTAAAGTTATTGCCGTGTGTCGTAGTGAATGAGCTGTTAATCTTGCACTCTGATAGCCTGCATTAATCATTGCTTTTTTGGCGACTCCTGAAATTGTGCGTGTTGTGAGTCTTTGGCCGTTATTCCGTCGTGAGTGAGATACAAATAACGGTGCGGATTCTTCCACATTGCCGCGTGCCTGCAAATAATCTCTGATAGCGTTTTCGACTTGTGCAGGCAATTTTACAAAATCAGCTTTTGAAGTTTTACCTTTACCCTGAATGAACAGCACCGAGACTCCTCCGACGTTGCGCAAGTCTCCTATATCAGCGCGTGCAAGTTCTATAGTCCTAAGTCCGCAAGCGGCCATTAATGCGAACATTGCAAAATTCCTTTTTCCTTCTAGGCTGCTGCGATTTATGCCGACAAGAATAGATTTGATTTGCGCACCAGCAAAGCAATCTTTTTTATGCCCTTTATCGATTTTTGGTGCTTTAACCTCACGCGCAATATTTGTGTAAAATCCTGATTGTTCACACCATGCAAAGAATCTTTTGACGGCTGCTAAGTATAGTGCAACGGTTGCCGGCTTTTTGCCTGTTTCTGTGAGTGCCTGCTTAAATGCAATCACAGTCTCACGCGTTGGATTCTTGATTTGATTAGCGCGAATGAATGAGAAAAATATTTTTATTCCGGAAGTGTACGAACGAACAGATAACGGGGCAATATCTAAAAATTTTCTGAAGTTATCAACAAGAGAATTTAAATTTACTTCTGCAATTTTTGAATTTATTACGACTGTTAATTGTTTGTTCATTATTTACACTCCTTAAATATTTTTTATTTAATAATGGAATTATAGCCTACAAATTATAAAATATCAATACATACAAAAAAAGAATATATTTCGTATAATATTAATTAAATGAAATATGAATTTGTAGTCTAGTAATAGATGAATATTTCAGGAAAATTTACGGTCAAGATTATGAAAATCTGCAATGCTAGAATTTTTAACGCGTAAACCTGCATGATTACAAGCTTTATAAAGTATTCTCGAAAACGGCCATTTTTGAGAGTGAGACATATAATCTATCCTGTTTTTGTTTTGCGTTCAATCTAGGGGCATTCTCGCGCGTGTTTTTAAGTGTAGCTGTCAAATTAGTTATTGCAAGACTTTACAAACTAGAATTTTGATAATCGTCGCATTTATTTTTTGACTCTGATAAAAGCATGTCAGACTTCTTGACGAGTTCATTTTTGTGTTATAGCAGAGTGTATAAAAATCCCCTCACAGAATGTCTCATATTAAACGCAAATCGATAGCTAATATGTTTTATCCTGTGAGAGTAAAAAATAATGTCCTAACGTCTCAGTCTCATATGATAATTTCAAAAAATTTTTTTTCTATGTCTAGACACGATTCGGGCGCTTCCTTCACAGCATGAAGCCCGCCCCGCCCCCCGTTCCCAGTACCTAATGGGGCATAATAACTGTACGGGATTCCAAATTTTTTAAATTCATTCTCGCTGTCTTGATAATATCTCTTTAATATTGCTTCCATTGTCGTGTCGTACCTATCAGTTAAATTTTTCTCAGATTCTTTTACTTCTCTAAATCTAGATAAAACAGCTAAAAATAAATCTGGCGTATAATGTTTATTGTTGCTAGCATTCTCGAAAACATATATATCTAAAGCTCCGTCTATTATGAATCGCGTATCATTATCATAGCGCGCAAAATTTAAAATCAATAATGTTTTTAATTCTGCGTCATTATTAATTTCGTTCAGTAAATCAGCTTGAAGGATTTTATTTTCACAATTAATTTTTACAAAACTTTTTATTTCTATAGTCAAATCAATGCGCTTATGAATATTATGATTTACCTCATATGACGCACCCGCCTGCTTTAACTTCAGCAAAAAATCAGATAATTTTTGCTTTAAATTTTCGAGTCTATAAGGAAAAATATTAACCTGCTCATTTTCTTTTATAGGCGTTGCCTCCGGCTGTATATGTTCAGCTTTAGTTTGCGACTCCTGCAAATTTTTAGCTGTTGTCTCTGAAGTCCCGAACAGTTCATTAAATAATGGATTCTCTGTTATGTTTGCGCTCATGATAAATACTCTCCGTCGGCTCTGAAATAATTAAATAGCGGGAAATATTCAAATTTGAGACTGCCGCGCCGCCCGTTCCTGTGCTTTAAAATTTTTAATTGAATCTTGATTCCGCCGCCGCTTTTAATGGTATTATCTATTTGTGCGAGTAATTCATGGATTCGTGTCTTTCTCTCGTTATCTTTCTCGCCCTTCACATAATCCCAGCCGGCATATTGTAAACCGATTAAAATATCACTGCTATATTCAATCGCGCCGGATTCCTTAAAACTTGCCATTGATACAGGCTCTTTGTAATTCTCGCGATTAAATGAGCTAATGCCGATTACGGGAATTTGTAAATCACTGCTTAATCGCTTCAATTCTAAAACGGCCTTGTCTGTGTTCTGCTTGTCCGTCATTCTAATATCGTACGGGGCTATGATTTGCAGATAATCAATAATCACAACGGGCGGTTTTCCGTCGTGCGCGCGTGCGTATTCCTTCACTTTGGCGGTTATCTCTCTAATTCCGATATTGCCGACTCCCTCTGTGATATTGATTCGCTTG
>CAJOEQ010000136.1:8612-9361 GCA_905233515.1 uncultured Synergistales bacterium | reverse complement strand
GACTCTATCCACAGTATCGCTTACGCTCCACTTCGTTACGCTCCAGCGATTAAAATCAAAACCTCTGTATAGATTCAAGAATAATATATAGACTAAAATAAGAATTAGTGATTCAAGAATAATAGAGTCAATAATTAAGAATAAATATTAGTCTTAATATTTAAAGAGTCTTGAATCTTAAAGCTTTAAAGGATTCAAAAGATTCATTCAAGGGAATCCCCAAATAGCGAAAAAGTAGCGACCGTTAGCGACCGAAAAGGGAGCAAGGGAGCGGGTGATACGGGAAAAATAGAGAAGTTAAGCAAAAAAAAAAACTGTGGAAATATAATATATGTTTTATTGGTGTCGAATTTTGTTTTTTCTGCGTAAATCTTCTAATTGGGGTTATATATGTTTGTAACATGATTGATTACATTTACTCTTCGCAAATTCTTTAGTTCTTAATCTTAATGAGGCAATTTTGTAATATTCCCTGCATGGATTTGTATAGTTCTCTGTTGAAATGTAGTTTATGATTTTGGCTGCATATATGTATTCCTTGACACTTTTTCTCCCTTACATAATTATCTTTGGGAGCTACTATGTAATCATACTTTTCAATGTACTTCTTCTGTATCTATATATTGTCTGATATTATGCTCCATGCCTAGTCTATCTATATAGCATAAATTAGAATCCACGTTATAAATAAAAACTGGTAATTTACTTTTATCATCAAGAAGTTGACAGTTGCTATTATAAAAAATTAA
>CAJOEQ010000136.1:1075-8536 GCA_905233515.1 uncultured Synergistales bacterium | reverse complement strand
TTATTTAAGAAAGGATATTTTATTATGAACAAAAAAGATATTGCGTCAATGATCGATCATACTCAGTTAAAAGCAGCAGCAACAACAAAACAAATTGAGTCACTTTGTCGTGAGGCAATCGAGAATCATTTTGCTTCGGTCTGTGTAAATCCCACTCATGTAGCTTATGCCGCAAAATTATTGAAAGACTCCGGAGTAAAAGTCTGCACTGTTATAGGCTTTCCTTTAGGTGCAAATACTTCGGAAGTTAAAGCGTTTGAGGCTCAAAATGCTGTATCTAATGGAGCAGACGAGCTTGACATGGTAATAAATATCGGAGCTTTGAAGGACGGAAATATTGATCTTGTTGAGTCCGATATTCGCAAAGTCGTTGAAGCTGCGAACGGTGCATTAGTGAAAGTAATTATAGAGACTTGTTATTTGACTGATGAAGAAAAAATTTTAGCTTGTCAGGCGGCCTCAAGTGCAGGAGCAAATTTTGTGAAAACTTCTACAGGTTTCGGAACTGGCGGGGCAAATGCTCATGATGTCGAACTTATGCGGGCAAATATTCCTTCAGAAATGAAAGTTAAAGCCGCCGGAGGAATTCATAATTACACAGAAGCAATGACTATGATTAACTCAGGAGCAAGCCGAATCGGAGCAAGCGCAGGAATCGAAATCTTGAAAGAAGCAAATTAATTAAATTCAATTTAATTATATATTGACAATAAATTTTTTATAGTTATAATTGTCTTATCCTGAAAAACTTTATATAAAATATTTAAACGGAGGCACTTATGAGTAAGTATTTCATGAGTATAGATTTAGGCACGTCGAGCGTCAAGGCTTTTATTGCTGATTTTGAGAATAATTTATATTATTCAGAAGGTGAGAATTATGACGTAATAATTCCTAACACTGGATATGCTGAACAAAACCCTGAAATCTGGTACGAGAAAACTATTTCAGCAATTCGCCGAGTTTTGTCAAAATCAAAAATTGATCCTAAACAAATAATCGCTCTAAGTTTTTCAGGTCAAATGCATGGATTAGTCGCTCTTGACGAAAATTTTAATCTCGTAATGAATTCTATAATCTGGATGGATCAACGCTCCGAAAAAGTCATAAACGAAATATATAAAATTGTCGGAGAAAATGAAATTTTAGCTAACACTCAAAATCGAATTTCAGCAGGTTTTATGATTGGTACACTTTACTGGCTGAAGATTAATAATCCCGAAATTTACACAAAAATAAAATATGCAATTCTCCCTAAAGATTACATAAAATATAGACTTTCAGGGAGAATCACTACGGATTATTCTGATGCGGCAGGAAGTCTCGCTTTCAATAATAAAAAATTGTGCTGGGCTTCTCCTGTTCTTGCAAAACTGGGACTCAATGAAGATATTTTGCCTGAATGTTTCTCGTCTACTCACATTGTAGGAAATATTACGAGTAAAGCTGCAAGAGAAACGGGACTCTCTGAAGGCACAATCATAATAAACGGCGGCGGAGATTCTTTCATGCAGTCAATAGGCAATGGAATCATAAGCGAGGGAGTTTTTGCGTCAAATATAGGTACAGCGGGGCAAATTTCTACGACTTCTAAGACTCTTTTATTTGATTCAAAAATGAGAATGAATACTTTTGCTCATGTCATCCCTAATCGCTGGAACTTAATGGCAGCCTGTCTTAACGGTGGAGTCGCTCTCAAATGGATCGTTAAACAGATTTTGAATGAGAATGATTACGAGACTGTAAATAAAAATATTGCTGAGACTCCCGCTGGCTGTAATGGACTTTTCTTTTTGCCTTATTTATCAGGAGAAAGGACTCCTCATATGGATTCTAAAGCTCGCGGGGTTTTTTTCGGTTTGACACTTGGACACGGGCGGCCTGAATTTGAACGTGCTGTCATGGAAGGAGTCGCATTTGCATTAAATGACTGTCTAAATGTTTTGTTAGAAATCGGCGCAAAATGTGATCGTATTATTGCGGCAGGAGGCGGGGCGCGTAGTAATGAGTGGCTGCAAATTCAAGCTGATATTTTCGGGCGTGATGTTTATCGCAGTTCTTCAGTTGAGCAGGCATGTTTAGGAGCGGCAATTACTGCGGCAGTAGGAGCAGGATATTTCACTGATTTTGAGTCAGCTTGTGGAGAATGCGTGAAAGAACCTTCAAAAGTTTTTCACCCTAAATCTGAAAATGTAGCTGTCTACAAAAAAGCATATCCAATTTTTAGAGATATTTATCAGCAAAATAAAGAAATTTTTAGGCGTATTAGTGTGTAAATTGAGCAGAAATGCTCTTAATTTATATATATTTATAGTAGGAGGAATTCTTTATGAAAAAGATTCTCGCGCTCGTAATGGTTTTAGTTATGGTAGTATCTTCGTGTTCTTTCGCTGCTGATTCGGGGAAAAAATGGCATCTCGGTATTCTTGTTCATTCTCTGGATAATGAATTCTGGGCTCAGGAAGCTAACGGCGGTATTCTTTTTGCGAACTCAAAAGATGATGTCGATTATCAGATTTTAGCAACTGAAGGCGATGACAACAGAGAAATTCAGGCAATCCGTGATTTTATCGCTCAATATGGAGACAGCGCAATTTTTGTTACTGATCCAGCCTCAAAAGCAAATACAGCTAATATTATTGAAGTCTGCGAAGAGGCCGGCTGTAAAGTAACAATTCTTTGGCATCATGCTGATGAGCTAGAACCTTCAGAATGGAAAAGTTTTGTAGTTCACCTTTCACCCGATGACATTTTAGCAGGATATAATACTGCAAAAACTTTATTCGAGAAAATGGGCGGGAAGGGGAAAGTCTGCGCACTCTATGGAACTCAGGGAGAAGACTCAGCGGCTAATCGTTATGCAGGATTCTTAAAGGCTCTTGCTGAATATCCGGGAATTAAACTAGTTGATATGCAAGTTGCTTCATGGTCTCAAGATCAGGCAATGACTTTCACTCAAACATGGCTGTCAACTTATAACGATATTGACGCTATCTGGTCAGCAAATGACACAATGGCACTCGGAGCTGTTGAGGCTTTAAAACTTGACAAGAAAAACGGCAAAATCCTTGTATGCGGCTGTGATGGAATTGCTGCAGCTTATGAAGCTATTGAGGCCGGCGATATGACATGCACAATTGCAAATAACGGTTATCTCCTTATGGGATATGGAGCGTCTTATGCTTATCAGGCAGCAAAGGGTGCAACTTTTGATAAACCTGTTATTAAGACAAAAGCCGAACTCATTACAGCTGATAACGTAAAAGAATATAAAGCTATGTTCATTGATGGAATGCCTAAATATGATTATGACAATTTATCATATTGTGTAGTTGCCGGTTATGCCACTTTTGCAGACGCTGAGAAAGCAGAAAATGCCGAGAAAAAATAAGGTATTGCAAAGGTTTATACTTTAAATATTGCAAACATCAAATAAATTAAATTTTGTTAAAGGCGACTTGCTTTTAAATTATATATATTAATCTTAATTTAGAGTAAGCCGCCTTATAATTTGAAAGGAGGAAATTTGTTAATTATGTCAGCAAATAAAAATAATATGACTGTAGCAGAAGAATTTGTCTGTAAAGTCGAGAGAGAAGCTCGTAGCAGTCTCATGCGCGTATATGCTCCTATGATATTGCTTGCTGTAATGACTATAGGCTTTTCGCTATATGACAATGAGAAATTTATCAAATATTCTCGGTCAAATGGCAGTACCTCTTACTCTCGCGACAGGTTTAACTTTTGTATTATTAATCGGACGAATTGATTTATCAGTTGAAGGCGTTATGGGTTTAGTCGGGTCAAGTATTGCTCTTCTCGTCTTGAATTCAAGAAATGCTAATGACTACGGAGTTTTAGGCGTAATTATTCCCATAATTGTAGGTCTTATTTTCGGGCTGATAACCGGAATTCTTCACGTAAAATTAAGAATAGCGACATTTATAATAACTTATGCTACAGGGACTATAGCGGCAGGGATTGCGGTTTTGCTCTATCACAGTCAGCCGGCAACTGCAAAAGCTCAATGGATAATTGACGCGTCTCAAGCCTCATTCTTGAATATTCCGTTAATAACTTGGATTGCAATATTATTTTTTGCTGTGTGCTGTATAATTCTTAATTACACGGCATTCGGACGAGCTGTATATGCAATCGGTGATAATGAGGCCGCCGCCAAAGCATCGGGAATTAACGTAACTAAAGTAACGATTCAAGTTTTTGTACTCTCAAGTTTTGCTGCAAGTCTTGCAGGAGTCCTCGCTCTCATAAGATTAAAACTTGGTCAGGTCTCACTCGGCACGGATCAAATGTTCCCATGTATAACAGCTCTTGTAGTAGGCGGTACTTCACTGGCAGGCGGGAAGGGCGGAATGCTTCAGACTATGGTCGGGACTTTGATATATATGGAACTCTTGAATTTCTTGACGATTATACAAGTTCCTGCGGATTATAAGAAGGCCATACTTGGAATTATTATTATTGTAGCCGTTGCACTCACTCTCACAAGAGACCGTAAAACAATTGCTAAGTAAGGAGAATAAATCATGAATAATGAAATTTTATTTACGACTAATAATATCGGCAAAGTTTACGGAGTTAATACAGTCCTTCAGGGAATAAATATCGAAATCAGGCGCGGCGAAGTAATAGGACTTATAGGAGAAAACGGCGCAGGGAAATCAACTCTCTTGAAAATCATAGCGGGAGTCGAAACTCCATCAACCGGCACTATGGAAATGAACGGAAAGCCATTCAAGCCATTTTCAATGATTGACGCTAATCATCAGGGAGTCGGCATGGTCTTTCAGGAGCAATCACTAATAAGTAATCTGACAGTCGCACAAAATATTTATCTCGGACGTGAAAAAGATTTCTCAACGGCTGGGCTTGTGAACTGGGGCAAAATGAACGCTAAAGCTAGAGAAGTTCTTGATACTATGGGACTGAAAGATATTTCACCTAAAGCAAAAATCCGCGATATAACTTTTGCAATGCGTCAAATGGTAGAAATCACAAAAGTTCTTGATATTGTCTCAGAGACTGCTAATGACAGAGCTTTAATTTTACTCGATGAGCCTACTACAGTATTATCTGATTCTGAAATGGCGGTATTATTCGAGAAAGTCCGGCAAATGAAGGAACGCGGGAACTCTGTAATTTTTATTTCGCACCGTCTTCAGGAAGTATTAGAGATAACTGATAGAATTTATGTATTTAAAGACGGTCATCAAACCGCAGAAGTAAAGACAGAAGGAGCAGACGAATATTTATTATATGAAAAAATGGTAGGCCGCGAAACTAACGGAGAATATTATGTATCAGGGCGGCAGACTGTTCCGACAAAAGATGTAGTGCTTGAAGTCGAAAATTTGAGCATGTTCGGATCATTCAAAGACGTATCATTTAAATTATATAAAGGTGAAGTGTTAGGACTTTGCGGCGTTGAAGGTTCAGGAAAAGAAGATGTCTGCGCAGTCATAAGCGGTGATATGGCCAGTACAAGCGGAATATTGAAAATCGGCGGCAAACCTGTAAAATTTGCGTCTCCCAGTGATGCCCGAAAAGCCGGGATTTTATCAGTTCCTAAAGATAGACGAGATGAGGGAATTATCGGGATTTTATCAATTTCTGAAAATGTATCAGTCTCAAATTACAAGAGAAATGCAAAATACGGGCTTATCTCAAATATTCGTCAAGATTCAAACGCTAGAAAATGGGTTAATGAACTGTCAATAAAATGTGTCGGAGTCTCTCAGAGAATATCAAATCTTTCAGGCGGTAACGCTCAAAAAGTTATTTTTGCAAGAGTCTTAGACAGTGAATGCCCTATATTAATTCTTGATCATCCGACTAGAGGCGTTGACATTGGCGCAAAAGGCGATATTTACTCATTGATACGAGATATTACAGAGAAGGGCTTTTCTGTGCTGCTCATGGGAGATACTCTTGATGAATGCTTAGGAGTCGCAAGTAGAGTTATCGTAATGAAAGACGGACTTGTTTGCGGTGAATTTGACTGCCCAGCCGATAATAAACCTGCTCAGGTTGATGTCGTCAGGCTTATGTTATAGAGAAAGAAGGAGGAAAAATAATTATGCAGAAGACCGAAACAGGCAAATTTTCGTGGCGTAATTTCTTGACGCAGAATATTTATATTTTTAGCGCGGTAATTGTTGTCGGAGCATTTTATATTATAAATCCCAGCTTTCTTTCGCTTTATTCGATTCAAAATATAACAAGAGAAATGGCTCCTTTACTTCCTATGGCGTGCGGAATAGGATTTGTACTTTACAGCGGCTGTATAGATCTCTCAATCGGGGCAGTTGCTTCGGCGGCTTGTGTAATTACAGGATTATATATAACTGACGCGGGGCAATGGATGATTATTTTAATGCTGATATTCGGAGTATTGATCGGAATATTTAACGGTGCTCTAGTCTCAAAAATTAAATTGCCGTCATTTATAGTAACTTTGTGCGCTCAAAGCATTTACAGGGCTGTTGCAATAATTTTATCCGGCGGCGGTTCAAAGAATATCGGACTAAAGCAGCGTTATCTAGTAAATTGGATGTCTGAAATAGTTTTAGGTCTGCCGTTAATGTTCTGGATTTCGCTGGCTATAGTTTTAATTTGCGTAATAATTGAACGTAATACAGCACTGGGCAAATCAATTTTTGCAATTGGAGCTAATGAGAAAGCAGCCAGACTCGCAGGAGTTGACACCGTAAAAGTTAAGACTATGGCATTTGTGCTTTGTGCTGTAGGAGCTGCAATAGGCGGGCTTATGTACGCTTATAAATTAAAATCGAGCGTCCCTGCTATAGGAGATGATAAATTCATGATGGCAATTTCGTCGGTTGCTCTGGGCGGGACTCTTTTTTCCGGAGGCCGCGGAAGTGCTTTAAGAACTCTTATCGGAGTTATTACCGTAATTTCTATAGCGTCAGGAATGAATATGGCCGGAGTCGATCCCCTTTGGAACAATGTAGTATTTGGAATCGTCTTAATTGCTGCAGTTGCCATTAACAGCGAGAAGGGTGGCCGTGATTTAATAATTAAGTAATAATAATATACCCCTTTCGCACATAAAAAACGGAGGGGGTTATTTTTTTATGATATAATTTTTATTCAGCTGATAGAAAGGTTGAATTTAAACATGAAAAATAAAGGCACGAATCAAGAAGATATACAAATCTATAATCGTGCATTAATCTTAAAATCATTGCAGCATCTTCAAAATTGCTCACGAGTAGAATTATCAAATATTACTGGATTAAAGCAAGCTACAGTAGGACATATTATTAACGATTTCATAAAAATAGGCTTAATTGAAGAAACAGGCTCATTTTTCGGCAATAAAGGCCGCCGCACAATAGGAGTTCATTTTTCTGACAAAAAATATAGAGTGATAGGCTTTAGATTAACACGAAGATATTACACGATAGGAATTTTTACGCT
>CAJOEQ010000136.1:0-1051 GCA_905233515.1 uncultured Synergistales bacterium | reverse complement strand
CAGCCTGAAATTATTTTAGAAGAAGTCTGCAATTATATTAACTCAATTATAAGCGAGAATAATACATTTAAATTTTTAGCAGTTGGAGTCTCAGTTCCCGGACCTTATTATCAAGATTCCGGCGAAATAGCTTTAATTTCTGCTTTCCCGGGCTGGGAAAATATTAAGATCCGTGATGTCATGCAATCAAGAATAAATATTCCCGTAATCGTCGAACATGATGCAAATGCCGGAGTACTCGCCGAGAGTACTTTATCATCTGAATGGGACATGTATGATACTATGGTTTATATTTCTGCAGGTCAGGGAATCGGAGCAGGAATAATAAATAACGGCGAACTTTATACGGGATCACTCGGAATCGCTGGAGAAATCGGTCATACATGTATCGATATAAACGGGGCTATATGTGAATGCGGTAGAAGGGGCTGTCTTGATATTTATGCTTCAACAATTGCATTAACCCGCGAAATCAGGAAAAAATTACAAAGAGAAGACATAGAATTTTCTGATGTTGTACAAATGCTAAAACAGGAGGATTCTGAAGCATTAGAAGTGTTTAATAAAATTATGCTTTACATGGGAACAGGAATTATTAATCTTATATATACGTATAATCCTAAATGTATAGTGATAGGCGATGAGATGTCTTCTATAGGGACTCCGGTTTTAGACGCATTAAGCAATCAAATTAAAGAAATGAGCATTTCACGACTTGCAAATCAAGTAAAAATTGAGTTGGCAAAACTTGGGGATTCTGCATATATCGGAGCAGCAGTTGTTGCTACACATTATGTATTCAAGCATGTTTCAGAGATATAAACGTCAATAACAAAGTCCTATAACAAACATAATGATACTTACTATGCTTATGAAACCGAGTATGTATACGATGAATCTAAACAGCGCAAAGTACAGAAGCGGCGCTGCATTGGCAAGTATGACCCGTTAACAAAAGAAATAATCCCTACATCCAAAAGAGGAAGACCTGTAAAAAAATGGCCTGAAAACACAGGTACGAGAGAAATATGCCGATGAGGTTATTTATAAC
>CAJOEQ010000135.1 GCA_905233515.1 uncultured Synergistales bacterium | reverse complement strand
TTATTAGGCGTGTAACACCAGTAGTATACACAATAATTCGAGAAAATCACGGCAGCGATTGATAAACTCTCAAATAATAAAAATTTTCGCGAGTCTATACGATTATATATACTCATAATTGCCAAATAAGGAATCATGTGCATAAACCAGTACGGATAACTTGGGAAACTCGTGAAGAAAA
Organism: uncultured Synergistales bacterium; assembly: GCA_905233515.1. Classification (GTDB taxonomy): domain Bacteria; phylum Synergistota; class Synergistia; order Synergistales; family Aminobacteriaceae; genus JAFUXM01. The sequence continues at coordinate 3,620 of CAJOEQ010000135.1, read as the reverse complement.
TTATAAATGAAAGCATAGCGGTGAAAATTATATGATGATTAATAGAGTCTCTATCTTGAGAGTCCTTATATTCATGGAGCCAGCAATAAATACAGAAAGCACCGAACAGAATTATAAAGACTCGTAAATTACCATGAAAGAAAGGCAGTCTGTTATATAGTAATCTTTCTAGCATTCCTAAAGTAAAACCTGCACGCTTCTTTGCTGATTCAGAAACTAACATAAGCGGCAAATTACAAAGTAGCATGACAACAGCCAGCAAAAATAATTTTCCTGCAATCTTCAATAAATTTTTTTCGCGTAATAATAATAACGGCATGAACACAAAAAATGCAAATTGCTTGAATTGAATAGCTATGATGAACCAGAACAAAAATTTTTTATTGTCATTCTTGATATAAGCGAGTAAGCCTAAAAGAGTCAAGCACACGCAGAATATATCACACTGTCCGACTACTCCTATTACGCTTATTGACATTGCCGACGTAAAATAAATATATGCTCCCCAGCGGGATTTTTGCGAGTTTATGTTAATCGCACGACAAATTTTATATACAAGTACAGCCGAGAAAATAAACACGATCAATAATACACTTTTCCCGTATAACATTTGTAAAAAACTTTCAGGAAAATTTATTACAAGTTCGCCGCTCCGTGAACACCATAAATATAACGGAATCCCCCAGATCCCAAAGACTAGATTCAACGGCAAATCATAGACGGATAAGCTGCTAATTTCCCAGCCCATAGCAGATTTTACACGTACTACATCCCTATAAGGCATTAATATATCACCGTGTAAAATACCTTCGGCAAATTTTATCTCATACATTAAGAAACATGCTGTATCAGCGTAAAAAAATGAGACAAACGGCACTATTAACACTATAAATGCTAATGCCCATTCAATTTTTGAAGGCGCAGACTCGCAAAGTTCAGGCCTCGCGCTTAAATCTTTATTATTATCATTCATTATTAATTTACTCCGTAGAAATCTAAAATTTTTTCGTCCATATATGAAATTATGTCGCCTTTATCGCGATAAATTTTCAGCCAGCTTACTACTTCACTAACTGCTTGAGTTATATTCCATTCAGGCCGCCAGCCTAAGACACTTTTTGACTTTGCACAATCGAGCTTTAAAATATTTGCCTCATGAGGTTTATTTACTTGCTCATGAATAATTATATTTATTCCCTCATTGAGTTCAGAACAAAAAATTTCTGCTAATTTGTGGGTCGTAACGCATGAAATCTCATCGGGGCCGAAATTATAGCTGCCTTCGTATAATTCTTTATTCTCAAATTGTTTCATAGCCAGCAATAAATAACCGTGTAAGCATTCTAGAACATGTTGATACGGCCTGATTGAGTCAGGATTTCGCAGGATAATATTTTCGCGCTTTAAAGCACTTCTCACACAATCGGGGATTATTCGATTTTCTGCAAAGTCTCCACCGCCTATAACATTTCCGGATCTTGCTGTAGAGATTGCTGGAGAGTCCTTCTCTCTAAAAAATGAATTCCTGTAACTATAACTCACAAGCTCAGAGCATGATTTAGAATTTGAGTAGGGATCATAGCCGCATAAAGTCTCGTTCTCACGATAACCCCATACCCATTCGCGATTTAGATAAACTTTATCAGTGGTAACGTTCACGAAAGATTTTAGAGTTTTGCACTCTCTAGCAGCTTCTAAAATATTTACAGTTCCCATTATATTAACTTCATATGTATAGGCCGGTCTCTTGTAGGAGTCAATTACTAAAGGCTGGGCGGCCATGTGTATAATTATATCGGGCTGAAATTCTTTCACAGCAGATTTTAATGAGTCTAGATTTCTTATATCAGCGAAAAAATTTTTAACTCGTCCTGAGAGCTTTAATATATCAAATAAATTTTCATGTCCTGAATTTGACTCAGAAGGTGAAAGCGCATAACCTCCTACGACTGCACCGAAATTTAATAATACTTCACACAGCCACGAACCTTTAAAACCTGTATGACCGGTGATAAAGACTCTTTTATTGCGATAAAAATCTTTCAGTCCCATAATTTCCACGCTGCTTTATTGTTATTCCAGAGGGACTCGAGCAAATTTTTATCTCTCAATGTGTCCATAGGCTGCCAGAATCCTTTATGTTTATAGACTGCTAATTGATTTTCACGTGCTAGGGTCTCTAACGGTTCTGATTCAAAAATTGTAGAGTCGCCTTCTATGTAATTAAACACTTCAGGTTCAAGCACAAAGAATCCGCCATTAACCCAACTTCCATCGCCTGAGGGTTTTTCTTTAAAGTTTATGACTCTGTCGCCTTTAATATTTATATGTCCGTAACGTCCGGGGGGCTGAACTGCTGTAACTGTTGCAAAACAATTTTGTGATTTGTGAAATTCGATTAGATTCTTGATATTTACATCAGAGACTCCATCGCCATAAGTCATTAAAAATGTCTCTCCGGCCAAGTATTTATAAATACGTTTCAATCTTCCGCCTGTCATGCTTTTTTCGCCGGTATCGACAAGAGTAACTTTCCAAGGCTCGGCAGTGTTTGAATGTACTTGCATTTGACCGCTCGACATATCAAACGTAATATCTGACATGTGAAGACAATAATTAGCAAAATATTCTTTTATCATGTAGCCTTTATAGCCTAAGCAAATAATAAACTCATTTATGCCGAAACATGAATAAATTTTCATAATATGCCATAAAATAGGATGTCCGCCGATTTCTACCATAGGTTTAGGGCGTATTACAGTCTCTTCGCTTAAACGAGTTCCCATGCCTCCAGCTAAAATTACAGCCTTCATGAATTAATGCTCCTTTCTTATCTTATAATCTTAAATAAATATTTAACGTGAAATTTATTTAGATTTTATCAGTAACAAGACTCATAAACAAGCAAAAATTTCATGATTACACGCATTTATAAACAAGTGCAATAACTTATATTTTTTTGCATTTCACGTGATATACTTCAAAGCAATTTTATTATTTCTCAAGGAGTGTGTTACTCAGGTGAATGAATCAATGCCTGTTTTAAGAATCGGAAAATATCAGCCCCGTTATCCACTAATACAAGGAGGAATGGGAGTCGACATATCCGGCCCAAATCTGGCAGGGCACGCAGCAAAATTTGGCGCAATCGGCACAATAGCCAGCGTTGGACTTGCTCATAATTCGCCGTTGTTTGTCCCTGAAAAGCACAATTATTTTGAAGCAAATGAGATAGTCGTAAAAGAAGCCATTAAACGCGCTAAAGAAATAGCAGGCTCTGAAGGAATTATCGCAGTAAATTGCATGGTAGCTTTAACTGATTATGACAGACAAGTACGAGCAGCTGCTGAAGGCGGAGCAAATATAATAATTTCAGGTGCTGGGCTGCCTTTAAGACTTCCTGACTACACAAAAGATTTTCCGGACGTTGCATTAATTCCGATTGTTAGTTCAGCTAAAGCAGCAAGTTTAATTACTCGGCACTGGGAGAAAAAATATAATAGACTCCCTGACGCTTTTATCGTTGAAGAACCTGCTACAGCCGGCGGACATTTAGGAGCTATGACGATTGAACAAGTTTATGATCCCGCGTTGAGACTCGAGAAAGCTATACCCGATGT
>CAJOEQ010000134.1:981-4825 GCA_905233515.1 uncultured Synergistales bacterium | reverse complement strand
TGTATAATCACTTAATTATATAATAATCGCATTCATAAAATTATTAATGATTCAGGAGTCTATGTAAATGCAAAAAAAGTTTTTATTTATATTTATCTTGACAGCGTTAATATTTGCAGGGAGTGATAGCCTATTTGCACGCGTGACTCCTAGTAAGGCAAAAAAATTTGATGCAGTACTTACAAATTGTTCAATTTATCAGCTCGGCACTGATGAAATTGTCTTGCGACTCAACGGTAAAAAACTTTCAGAGCCGCTAATACAATTTAATAATAATATTTGTTATATCACTCTATATAATACGCTCGTGAATAAGCCCGAAAAATTTAATGCAGAAATTCACTCAATGACTGAAACAATACCGATTATATTAGACTTCAAAGTAGAAAATTTATCAGACGACTTAATAAACAAAGCAGCAATCACTATAACAACAGCAAATCCCTTAAAACTTCATACACTCTCGCAAATACGTGAGGGATTCAGCTTGAGACTCGCCGCAAAAAATAATAATCTCGAATTCAGGACAAACACCCACCCCGTAAAAGTCGTAACAAAGCCTAAATCTTTGCTCCCATTCAATGCCAGCGAAAAAATTACGATCGAATTACGCGAAATTAATTTAATGGACGTTATAAGAATGTTCATGACTCAGCTTGGCCGCAATGTCATAATTGATAATTCATTCCCTAAAGACGTTAATATTACTTTATCGCTTGTAGATGTCAGAGTTGATGAAGTCTTGAATTACTTAATGCGGACTTATAATATAGCCTGTTATTCAGCCGGAGCAAATACTACAGTTTTCGGGACTCGTGAAGGACTCTATAAACTTTCAGGCGCGGATGAGACTAGAAAATTTGATATTTCTTACGCAAAACCTGACGCAATAAAAACTATGATTACGAGCCTTTCAGGAATTAATGACTCAAATATTGTAATAGATGAAAGATTGAACGCTTTATACGTCAAGACGAACCCCGCGAAAATGCAGGAAATTACGGAAATTATTAATAAAGTCGACATGCCGGGCAAGCAAGTAATGATTCGCGCAAATATATTTGAATTCACTGACACTGCAACGCGTGAAGTAGCAAATGCTCTTGAAGTAATTTATAACGAGTATACTCTACAATGGGCGGCGGGCGGCGGCATTATAAATTATGACAGCACAGTAACCGACATGCAGAAAATAATAACAAATAGTTTTACGAATTTAGAGCGCAAAGGAGTCGGAAAAGTTCTCGCAAATCCTTCTGTCATTGCGCTGGACGGTCAGCAGGCAGAAATCAGCTTAACTGAAGATTATCCCTATATTTCAGCAAGAGATCAGGCCGGTAATGTTACATGGTCGACTGAAAACGTAGGGCCGAAATTGACTTTTACACCGAGAGTCGGGCGGGATGGATTCGTAAATTTAAAACTTGATATTGAGACGGGCGACGTACTAGACACAATGACAAGCAGCACAGGTGAACAAATGCCCCGAACTTCAAGCCGCAGTGTTAAGACAGAAATCAGAGTCCGTGAAGGAATGCCCTTTGTTGTCGGAGGTCTATTCAGAGAAAATACAAGCCGTTACGTTATAAAGATTCCGATTTTAGGTGATCTTCCATTAGTCGGCGATTTATTTAGGACTCGCTCAAGAGAACGCAATAAAACTCAAGTTGTAATAGTCGTAACGCCGTATATTCTTGACAGTAAATAGCTTGAATATAATATAATAATCACGAAAATTTTTATAATCTTTTAGGGAGGAAATTATAAATTGGCACAAGTAGCAGATACTACTACATTTTATGTCGGCTTAAAATTGCGCTGGCAGGACGGAATATGGGAAATCGTAGAATATGATCATCACAAAATGGGCCGCGGCGGTGCAGTTGTACGAACAAAATTACGTAACGTAGAAACGGGCTCAATCGTTGAGAATTCATTTAAACCCGGTGAAAAATTTGAGCGCATAATTTACGAAGATAAACCAGCTCAGTATTCATACAGAGATGGTGAAGATTACGTTTTCATGGATTTAGCAACTTATGAAGAAATGCGCTTATCTCCTCAAGTTTTAGGTGAGGCAGCAAAATATTTAGTTGATGATCTCGAGATTCAAATTGAATTTTTCGAGGGCAAAGTCATGGGTATAGAATTGCCTAAGAGCGTAACAATGAAAGTTGTAGAGACTCCACCGAGCTTTAAAGGTGATACAGTAACAGGCGGCGGAAAACCTGCGACTCTTGAAACTGGACTCGTTGTAACTGTTCCTGTTTTCATTGAACCCGGCGAAGATATTGTAGTCGATACTCGCACAGGACTTTATCTTGAACGAGCAAAGAAAAATTAAATTTTTATTCATACAATGCCAGCTAGAGACGATAAAAATCAAACAAATAACGGCGGATTAATTCATATCTCCGGAGACGTTATAATCGAGCTTGCAAGGAAAACTATTCAGGGGATTCCAAATATAAAAGTGGCCTCAAAACTTGCGAGTAAATTCGGACTTGGCCGCAAAAATACAGGTATTAAGGCTTCAATAGATCACTCACAGGGAGTTATAAGCCTTGACGCAAATATACTCGTGAAATTTGGCCAAAGAATTCCCGATTTAGCGTGGGACGTTCAGGAAAAAATAAAAGATAATCTCGAACGCTATACAGGTTATAATGTCAAAGCCGTAAATGTAACTGTTCAGGGAATTTACGCAGGATCGGGCGATAACTATCAAATTAATATAGACTTGCCCGCGAAAGACGAAGAGGCCGATTAGATGTATTTTTTATGGAAGAATACACGCTACGGAACTATAAGAATTTCAAGCGGGGGACTCTATGAATTTATTAACAGCACGTTAAAATCTCGTCTCAGACTATACAGCATAACTCTATCACCTTCGGGCAGAAAAGACGACGCGGATTTAAGCATTGTACTGTCCGAAGATGATTTAATACCTGAAACAAGAAAGACAATCGAGGCACATTTAAAATCAGTCATGAAACCACTAGGCATAATTTCTTCAGTAATATGGGCTGCTCCTGAAAACTGGGCGGCTTCACTTCTTCGCAGCACATGGACTTGGGCGGGTGTTGCTTCATGCTTTACGATAATAATAACAGCAGGCTTTGAAGGTTTTTTCTGGACTCTTTTCTGGGGGTCGGCGGCATGGTTTATCGTGAAGGGCTTTGCATTTATAACGAATAAAATTTGGAGCGCATAACATGAGAGAATACATCGGCAAAAAATTTGATTCACTTCACAGATCTAGAGAGCTTGCTTTACAATTTTTATTTTCGCTTGAAATTAATCAAGATCAGGACTTTAACACAGCACTTGAATTATTTATTAATAACGACGAATTAACGCACAATGATAAACCGGAAGTTAAAGAACGCTGCAAAAAATTAGCGTATCAAGTAGCTAACAGGAAAAATGAAATTGACTCGTTATTAGTGCGAATTATAACGGGGTGGCGGCCTGAACGCATAGACATTGTAGACCGGACTATTTTGCGATTAATGATATTTGAAGGATTAATTATTAAGTCCCTGCCTGTTAAATCTGCAATGAGTGAGGCCAAGAGACTCGCGGAATCATTCGGGACAAAAGACTCATCACGATTTATAAGCGGTGTAATGTTCAAAGCGTCAAAATTTTTAGAGGCTGAGGCACTAAGAGAATTAGAAGCAACTTTTGAGCAAAAATAATTTAATCCCCCCTGCAAATGAATAACACTCACAAGGGGGCAAATTTTTATTTATTTTACTGCTGCTTCAATTGCTGCGGCGACTTCTTGAGGCTTGGCCTGTCCTTTAGTTTCTTTCATGACTAGACCCTGCAAAAATTT
>CAJOEQ010000134.1:0-975 GCA_905233515.1 uncultured Synergistales bacterium | reverse complement strand
GCGCGCAAATATCCCGATAAAATTAAAATCATTCACGATAATGCAATATGCAAGAATCCGACAAAAAATTTTTTCCAGCTTTTAAAATATGCGAGTGCAAAATATATAATGTTCTCGGATCAAGATGATTACTGGCTGCCCGATAAAGTTAAAATCACTCTTGATTACATGAAAAATTGCGAACGTGAAAATCCCGGCGTGCCCATTTGCGTATTTACTGGTCTTGAAAGAGTTGACGCGAATTTAAAGACTCTTAATCAATTTATGGCACTAAATATAACTAAATCAGAATATGAATTCAAAAAATTAATCTCCGGAAATTGTGCGAGCGGCTGTACTGAAATGCTTAACCGTGAATTATACGCGAATTTAGGCGAATATGACTCAAATATAAATCTCCATGACTGGTGGGCTGTATTATATGCGTCGGCTTGCGGAGTCGTGAGTCATGTTAATCAGGCATTAATTTATTATCGAATTCACGAAAATAATTCTATAGGCGGCAAAGAAATTAATATATTTAAGCGTTTATGCTTGATAGTTAATTCGCCTTTACGAAAATTTAAGCAGTCAAGACAATTTTTTTATCAGGAGCAATCAAGATTATTATTTTTCCGTGAAAGATATTTAAATAAAATCAGGCCGGAAAATTTGAATTATCTTGACGAGTATTTAAAGATTTTCAGCAAGAATAAATTTACACGAATCAAAGCTATAATCAAGACTCACTACTTATCAGGGCGCGGCCTAATCGACAAAATTATAAATCTCATAAAAATTTTATTATTCTAGCTAATAAATTAATCCCCCCTGCAAATGAATAACACTCACAAGGGGGAATCTATTAATTATTTTACTGCTGCTTCGATTGCTGCAGCGACTTCTTGAGGCTTGGCCTGTCCTTTAGTTTCTTTCATGACTAGACCCTGCAAAAATTTTAGTTTCTTTCCTTTCTTGTCCTTACCTGATTTAATT
>CAJOEQ010000133.1 GCA_905233515.1 uncultured Synergistales bacterium | reverse complement strand
AAGCGTGCCTTGACTCGACGTATTTAATTTGTATTTTAAGAAGAACCGTGTTAAACTTATCAATAAGAGAATCTCTAAAGGCTTTTAGTTTTCAGAGATTGCCTGAAGTTAAAAACGTAGCTATTCAAAGAGTCCCCGTAGATACTCTAAATAAAATGAGGAGTCAAATTGTTGACTTGTACAGCTTGATAGCCCGCAATGAACAGAGATTTGATATTATGTTAGACGCGCCCTCAAGTGCATATAATGTATTTGTAGATCCGCTATTTGATGATGATATGCGCGACGCAGGAATCCATCAGACGGCAATAATTGCTAATCAGACGCTTATGCTTCCATTAGACAGCGAGATTAAAGAAGTCGAATTAGCTAATGAGGCAACATTAAATTATTCTCATGGAATAGTCATAAATCAGGACATGAAGACTAAGAGCATGAAAATAAATCCGTATCAGAATTTTGAGCCAATGCCCGTAACTGTTGAACTTGATCCCGCAATTGATAGATATTCTGAGAGTGTAGTCAAGGAACTCAAAAAATATCTTGGCAGCGGTAATGCCTCAAGATATTCATATACAGAGACCGAGACGGAAACAGAAGATTATAATCTGCGTCAAATACCGGTGAAAATAACAGCGTCAGGATTAGGGCCGGGAGAAGGCGTAAAGGTAAATTTTGACAGCGTAGAAGTGAATTGCGACACAAAGAAAGCTGACTCATCGGGCAATTTCACAGGAACATTTACAATTCCTGCAAATATTCCGGCGGGTACAAAGTTAGTCGAATTAATCGGCAGTGTTGAGTCAAACGGCTATGCGTATTTCACAGGCTCGAATCAAAAAATAACGACAATTAAGACAAAAATTTATCGCAAATATAGAGTTGACCCGTTAGCACAGACATTTACATTGAGTGAGTCGCGTTTGATTTCCGGAGTAGATTTCTGGCTCTCTAAAAAAGGCCGTTCAAATATACGCGTTGAAATAAGAAATGTATCACTCGGTTATCCTACAACAGAGACTCTAGCGTCAAAGATTATTCAGGTGAATAATCTAATCGCTAATAACTGGAACAGGGCAATTTTTGACACACCAGTTTTCTTAAATTCAGATACAGAATATGCGATAACAATTTTGTCTGATACGTCGGATCATGAAGTCGGCATTACAGAAATAGGCGACTGGGACTCGTCAAAAGGCTGGGTACGTTCACAAGCATATTCAACGGGAGTATTATTATCAAGCTCAAATGCTTCAACGTGGACGGCTCATCAGAACGCGGATTTAGCATTTAGATTACTTGCGGCGAATTTCACGGGTAATTCAAAAATTTTAGATTTAGGCACGTTCGATTTAACAGGAGTCACGGATATAATGCCATTAGCTGAAGTCGAGACAACAAGCTCGGATACTTATGTAACGTTCATTCTTAAGCAAAATAATACAGAAGTTGCAAGAATGCAGGCGTGGCAAGTTATTTCATTCGACACAGCATTAAACGGAGTATATGAACTTAAGGCCGAACTATCAGGGAGCGCAAAATATTCGCCGGTTCTAGGACGTTATCCGCAATTATTAACGAGCAAGCTAAAACTAACAGGCGATTACGTATCACGGGCTTTCACTTGTGGACAAAATAAACGCGTCATGATTTCAACGGACGAATACGCCCCGCACGGATCGAGCATTGATATTTATATACAGACAGGAGAGAATACTTACGCAAAAGTCGATGTGTCCGAGAGTGTAGAAATAGGCTCAGGCTGGATACAGCGCAAAAGATTCGTGAATTGCAATCTAGGTACAACACGTTTAAAAATAGAATTGCGAGGAAGTGCAGAAGCGCGGCCTCTAGTGCAATCAATAAGCGCGGTGGTTCTTGATGCCTAAATATGATGACGAGGCTGGCCGTTACCTCATAAAGCTAATAAATTAATTGATGACGTAGAGAGGCTTAGGCAAGCACTACAGGCTATTAATGCGGAATTCAGCGAACTTGAAGAGCGTGCGAGAGTAATAACAGAAGAATATATTTTGCCGATAGAATCGCGTCAGGACTCTCTTGATGTCAGAATGGACGTAATAGCAGGCCAGACGACAGAAGATACAGAGATTCTTGACGCTCGCGTTGATGCAAAAAATATAGTTCATCCTAATTTAGGTCATAATGTGAGAAGTCTTCACAGCGGAATTCTTGAACTCGATGAGGCAATAAAGTATGAGATGCAGGAATTTCTGGGACTGCTCCAACAATTTAATAATTTAGCAGAGGCTCAAATACAGGGAGAACTCAACGCCAGAAACGCATACGAACGGCGAAAAATTGAGATACAGCAAGAAAGTTTAACGCGCGCTGAAAATGATTCAGGCCAGCAAAGACAGATTGAATCTCTAAGTCTTGCGAGTATACAGAACACGTTAAATTCTCTCAAAGCTCATGAGAGGCGAAAGACTGAAATAAATATTCTTGCACAGACAGAAGCAGAAAATACCTCGTCAATGCAGAAACAAATTAATTTGCTTGCTGAATCTGGAATTAATAACGCGCTGAATCTCAATGTCTCCAATGAAAAGCGCAGGGCGGATTTACTTGCTGAGAGGTCAGAACGCGAGAGGCAAGACGAGATTCTTTCGGGCGAAAATAATTCACTAGCAGAGGCGAGTCTGAGAAATTCTCTTAATATACACAACGAGGCCGAAGAAAGACGCAAAAATGACTTCGGTCAGCAAGAACAAATGAGCTCAGTTGCTGAAGCCAGTATAAATAATTCTCTAAATATCAGACGTGAAAGCGAAGAACGGCGCGAGGGATTCTCTTATACACAACGCCAGCTGGATGAACGGCTTGCACAATCAGAATATTTACAGACACAAATTAACGAGCTGATTAATGCAATTCTCAGAAATTCGCTCAATTTACATGAAACTATAAGCCGACGCAGAGAAGCTCTAAATCATGAGACACAGACTCGAATTAGAGAAATTTCTGCCTTAAGAAGTCAGATAGATTTACTTGCAGAGTCAGATATGCAAAACGCTTTAAGTCTTCATCAGGCGTTGACACGGCGTAAAACAATGCTCAGTCAAGAAAGATTTTCAAGAATTGAGCAGGATGACGGACTGCAGGAACAAATTAATTTACTAGCTCGCGCTCAAATGCGTTTAATGCTGAATGACATAGAGGGGCGCGAACGAATAATCACAGAACTGAACGACATCAAGCGAATAATAAACGTGATTTATCAAGCGGCAGCAGATACAGGAAATCTCACCTATAAAGGGGCGCGTGTTGCCTCAAGCGGTGAAATAACAACAATGCTCAGTGATGTACTTTCCGGCTCTGACGACGGAGAGATAGATATTTCAGAAATACCCGAAGAAGTACAGGGAGAGATTGCTACAACTTCTGAAATAGACGAAATGCTTGATGACGTATTCCCCAACAGAAGCTAACGCGGAGAAGAAATTTTCTGCTTAGTGATAAATATTTTATTTTAATAGGAGGGCTTAAATATGGCTGATACTTATGATGTCAATCATCTTGTAACAGTGGGCGAACTGAAACAGACGGCGCAGGCTTTCAAGCTTGAGACCGACAAAGCCATAAAATCTGCATCAGTTCAAGGAAACACAATAAGTTTATTCACAACTGAGGACGGAAGCGGGATAGCAGCATATACAATCGACTTCCCGAAAGATTTCTTGCTTGATCAAGCTAAGACACTTTTTGTGCCTAATTTCACATTCTCAGCGGCAACATATCCCGGCGCGGTTAATCCTTCACTAGACGGGAAGCCCGTTTTCGTTCTTGCAGTTAAGGGAACTACAGATGTTGCAAGTGGAACAGCAAATGACACTGTCAATTATTCATTTATGGACATGTCGGCACTTGTTGACACTTACAGCGTGAAAGCCGGAGACAGCGAGAAAATTTTAACTATTTCGGGCTACGAAATAGAGTTCAAAATTTCAAGCGAGAGCAACAATGCGATCATAGTTAAGAATGACGGTATTTATGTCGACATCAGCGGCAAAACAGATAAGCCAGCAACAGCAACAACTGACAATGTCGCAGTATTTGACGCGAACAGAAATCCAATAGACAGTGGAATTGCAAAGGATAATATCGTTCAGAAATCCGATATAGCAACAACAGCCGAAATAACTGCAATGTTAAGTGATATTGGTTTAGGAGTATAGCAAAATTCACCGACGGGCGGAGTAGAAATATTCTGCCCGTTTTTCATGAATCGGAGGTGTAATGATGTTATACGACGAAGAACACTTAACCCGAATAGCAGACTTAAAAGTTTCATTATTACTGATAAAGACGAAAATAAATAACCTTGCAGAACTCGAAGCAGATTTACAGACCGAGTTACAAACTCTTTCAGGTCGATACGACGCGAACGTAAAAGCCTCGACAGATTCAGACGCGGACTACGCGGCAGAAGTTGTTGATGCACGAGTTGATTCATGGGCAAATGAACATTCAAGTCTAGGTGCGAATATTCGTGAAGGATTTAAGAGACTTGCAGATTCTATTGACGAGTCTCAAGGGACTTTTCAGGAACAGTTAAATTCTTTGAGTGAGACAAGACTCGGAAATCTTATAGACGAAATTGACGCTCATGAACGCCGCAAACGAGAAATTTTGCAGGAGGCCGTCGAACGTCAAGAGAGTGATTCGTCATTGCAAGGTCAAATACAGTCATTATCAGAAGCAAGTTTGCAGACAATCGTGATGATTTCAGAAATAAAAGAGTCATTGCGTGAAATCAAAAAGGAGATGTAAATTTTTATGGCAGAAGCAGCACATACTAATTGGTATCGAGCGGGGACTGTAGGAGTTACAACGAATAGTACAAAAGTTTATGGAAACGGCACAAAGTGGCTGACAGCTGGAATAAATCCGGGTGCAACATTTCGTGTAGACAGAACACCTTATGCGTGTGAAGTATTGCGAGTAATAAGCGACACCGAACTTGAACTTGCAGCTCCTTACTACGGCAACAGCGGGAGCGGTCTCACATATTCAATCGATCGCAATTTCCAGTCGACTTTACCTTCCCAGTTGGCAGCGGCTATAGCGGCGTTAACTGGCAAATATGAGAAATATATTGATGACGACTTAGCGAAAATAGTCGGACCGAGTGCGTATGATGTAGCAGTTGCAGAAGGTTATACAGGTACAAAAGCCCAGTGGCTAAATTCATTAAAAGCGGCTGGAGAATTAACAACGTTGTTAGGGCGCACGGAAATTTTAAATTATCACAGTGCGGGCGCACACAATGCACTTTATCGCGGTAAGAATTTAGGTAATACACTAACCAATGCACAATCGGCAGCAATTAGAGCTGGAACGTTTGAAGATTTATATCCCGGAGATTACTGGGAAATGACAACGCCATATACATATTTATGTTGCGACTAGCGATACGACGGCAAAGAATGGCAAGACATATTTTGCTGATGTGAACGGAACAGCACTTGCGACACAGCCGACAGTAGGAGATGATATTTCTGAGGCTGGATATTATGAGGCAGTTACAGCAACAGCGACAGTGAATTGGAGAATTGCCGATCTTGATTATTATTTGAGAAGTGGCGATAATGTAGACCTTCAAACACATCATGCCGTAATTGTACCTGACACGAATTTGTATACAGCTAGAATGAACCCGACTAATATAACAGAGGGCGCATATGTAGGCTCTGAAATGTACACAAAGAATCTTGCGAGGGCAAAGGCTTTAATAACAGCGGCACTCTGTGCAGG
>CAJOEQ010000132.1 GCA_905233515.1 uncultured Synergistales bacterium | reverse complement strand
CTTTTGTAACAGTCATAGCCGCGCCCATTTCAGGCAAATTAATATCAGTCCCTTCAGGAGCGGAAATATCTAGCCCATTATGAGTGCCATTTCTGTAATTTCTCGGAGAAGAGAATCGCCCGCCGCGTGGGATAGTGCCGCCGCTGACCATTGAGAGGAAAATATTATTGCTGTTATTATTTGCGTTATTTGCCGGGGCCGGTGCCGGTCTAGCTTGAGGAGTAAGAGTTATATTACTGGGCTGAATATCGGGTAAAGTCGGGAACGGGTCAATGTTGCGATTTTCAAGCGTCATATCTTGAATTTCTGTGAGTGCTTCACCGAGAGCAGATTGCCCCCATAGATAACCGGTTAGTCTTTCCCCGCTGTTTGTGATTGCGTCAATTAATACGCGTTTTTTGAGGTCTAAAATTTGCTGTCTATAATCTTTATCTCTTGGATTTTTAGTAAGTGCCTGAGTTAAAAAATTGTCTCTTATTCCCTGCGATAATTTATCGGGTAAACCGGCCTTGACTAAATTTTTAATAATCGCGTCTAAATCTTTCTTTTCCCCGTTTAAGAATTCCCTTTGTGTATCGTCAATAATGTCGCCTTGTTTCTTTAGAATGTCAACATCTTCACGGGTTAATTTGCCGCGTTTATATAGATATTCGAGCTTTTTATTAACGTTATCGCCCGGCTTGGCATTTAGTACGAGCTGTACAGACTCGGCAAAAGTTTTCTGATGATCTTCATTAGTTGTTCCCATTCTGCTCATTACGGCCTGATCGAGTTCGAGCTGTGAGAAATCGGGATTTCTAGCTAATATTTCACGTTCGATTCTGTCTCTGCTTGCTGAAGTTATCTGCTGAGTTTGAAGTCGTTCTGCCTGTTCAGCTCTTAACCGTCCTGTCCTTACATATTCGCGTAATTCATACTCGGAGGGTAAACGCCCATTGACGTATAAATCATTAGCAAGTCTATCTTCAAATTGATCTTGCTGTAATTTTAACAGTCTAGCGTTTTTGTTTTCGTCTACTTCGATTTCATTATGCCGAGTTTTAAAAGCTGCTGCGATTCTTTCTTCTTCGTCGCCGCTGTAGTGTTCTCTGATCCATTTTAGGCCTTCCTGCTCATGACCTTGAGGGAATTTTTTAATTAATTCGTCGACTGCTGATTGAGTTTTAAAAATTTCTGTTCTATTCTTGACTGCTTGAGCAGCTTTTACAGCGTCATCGCCTGTGAATTTGTCTTTATTAGCATTGAACCACGACTCGGCCATTAACGGATTTTCTTGGAGCATAGTATTTAAACGAGTCAAAGCTATAGAATTTTCCATTTCAGCGAGTGCTGCTTTTCTAGTTTCAGGGCTTGAGTATCTTGTTTTGAGTTCCAGAGCCGACATCATATCATTTCTAATTCTGTCAACGGCTGAGTCGTCAAAAGCATTAGTAGCGATTTCATTAAGTCCGTTTTTAATAGCTGCGTCTGCTGTCTCAATGCGATATTTTTTGCTTTGTTCGGCCTCAAATCTTGAATTAGTTTGCCCCCGCTGCGAGATATAATCACTGGCCATGCGTCTAAAATTTGCTTTAGCTCTATTACTGCCGAGCCTTTGCGCATATTCTTCACCTTTAGTTCTCATCCAGCCGTCGGCCTCTGAATATACACCTTTAGCAGCCCCGCCGAGTCTCGTGTTATAAATTCCCTTTTCTGGATTCTCGTGATAATCTAAACTGTCATTCTTGAATTTGTTAAACGCCTCAAGAGTTTGAGCGTCTTCGTGATCTTCCTGTAATTTTATTAACCTGTCAGCAAAACCCTGAATCGCTTTAAAGACACTTGCTCCCCCGTCTCCAGTAGGCATAACGGGTTGAATATTCGGCTGCGGCATGGGTTGAATTCCGATTTGTCTTTCATAAACAGGAACTCGCATTTAAAATCGCCTGCCATTTCTCCGAGAGTGTTCAGGCCCGAAAGTATTAACCCATGAGGGATAATTATTTTGCTGAGTGAGGGGGGAAGAGCCCATATTGTTATAATACATTCCCGCGAGACCTTGCCCGAAATTGACAAGTCCGCCGAACAGTGCATTATTAGCGGCTGAATCTCCATTAGCGCGAGACATAGCGGCTTGTTCTAATAAATTTTCAGATTGAGTAATATAGCCCCATCTTTCACGGGCTGCGTTAAATCTGATTGCTGCTGCGTCATGTTCTGATTCTTGGATACTTGCATTCTGAATATCTTGCGCGCTCCCGCTGTCAATATCAATTCCTGCACTAGCCATAGCGGCGCGGTTGTGTCCTTTTTGTTGTGCTATATTTCGTCTTAAAGCGAGTTCATCTTGCCCGCCTCGTTCTATAGCGTCATGGGCTTTTTGCTGAGCAATTCTTGCATTAGCTTCCTGAGCTCTTGCTTGAGCCTCACTTTGCGCCCTGATAGCGTCTGCTTGAGCCATTCCCTGCATGAGGGACGCCCCAGCACTGAATAGTCCTAAAGCTAGAGTACTGCACATTTTATCACTTCCCTATAAAAACATGATGAAATAATTTATTTTCAACGCCCATAATTTGAGCGTCCTTTACTGTAAAGCCTAACCACTTGAGCCAACGGAGGGACAAAACATTTCTTGCGTCGACATAATTCTCGAGATAGTTATAATCTTGCATTAAGAGCGGGAGAATTTTTTTTGATTCTCTGTAAAAAGTTATCGGGTAATTATAAATCTCGTCAGTTCCGAGCAGCCAAATACAGCCCTTACGATTTTCAATTGGAGCAGCCCCGAAAATAACAGCAGGTTTCTTCTTATATAATATGCAAAAACCCGGCCGGGACTGCGCGATAGAGAACGCAACAGCCACAGCCGGACTAATTCCCGAGAATGCTTGAATTTCTTGAACGTCAGCACTTCTAAGATACGGAGTAATAGCTGCGTGTTTTGCCTCAAGTTCCACGAGTTGAATATCATTATTCATTTTCTTTATTGTCATTATCAATATTTTTGTCTTCTTCGTCTTCCTGTGAGTCTTCCTGCTTGTGTTCGTTATCATTTCCCAAATGAGGGAACGGCATAATTTTTACTTCAGGTAATTTTTGCGGCTCTTTATTTTCTTGCTTGTGTTCAGGTTGCTGCTCGGTCATCTTGTGCATTTTTGCGAATAAACTATGTAACGGTTTGGGAATAGGTACGTTCAATCTGTCAGCATTCTCAAATATAGAAGTCCCTTCATTGAGTATATAAAAAAGTGTAACTATAGGACGAAAAGCACCGGTTTCGCTGGCAAAACTAGGGAAGTATTTTCCTAGTGAGTTATCAATCAAGTGAGCCATACCCACGAACATGAAAATAATACACTTTCTCGCAATTCCCCAAAATCCGACGCTGCTATCAATTTCGTGATTTTTCCCAGCCGCTAGCATTCCCGTTATATAATCAATCACGACGAACGCAATCAAGACCGTCATTAAGCCGTCAAGCCCTCCGAAGAACCATACAAGCAGACCCAGAAAACTCCCAGCGAAAAAATCTGTTACAGTGTCCCACATTAACCTCTTACCTCATATAAAGATTTTCTCTTGCCGCCGCAGTCAATGTGTATGAAAGTCTTGTACTTAATGCAATAATCCAAATCTTGGAGCTTGCCTTGCTCTCGTAATTCTTTCACGGCCTGAAACATTTTCGCACTTCCGAGTTCGCACGATAAATCGCAAGCAAAGCCCTGAACATGTTTAGAATTCTTGACGCCTCCGACGTTCTTATTATGAACTTCACACCTATAGCCCGAATTAACTTTTATAGGCACTCCCAGATAATCCCGTAATTCTTGAGCCATATTTAAAACTTTCTGGTCAATTAAATTTTTGCCGCAATGTTTGCAAGCGAATTCACTGACTTTGAAATTTTTCGTATCCTGAGCCATTATTA
>CAJOEQ010000131.1 GCA_905233515.1 uncultured Synergistales bacterium | reverse complement strand
ATTGTATTAGCACTTAAATTAGTAGGAGTTACGCCGAGAATATCCGTTAAAGTATCATCAGCATTATCTGCCAGAGTCAAATCTGCAGAAGTTGCAGGTTCACCCTCTTGATAAACTACCATGTACCAAGCATTATTCCCGTTCGAATCTTTAGGAGGGTCATTAACCCAGCTCACTAATGCGGTTTGATCTCCGTTTTCGTTGGTCATTCCGGCTCTGTTATCTCTTTTAAATATAAAATCTGTGCCATATTCGTAATGATCGCCTATAGGTGTTGAGTCATACGCAGATATTATTTTAGTAGCATAAAATTTGCTGCTGTCTGCATTGACAAGATTTATTGCTTCCTGATATGAAATTTGATGTTCATCACTACCGCTGCCAATTCTTACATTTAATCGGCCGTTTGACTGCATTGCATATTGTGAATGTCTATTCGGATCATACACTACTTTGTACGTAGCACTCTCTGAAGGCCTGTTATATGTTTGTGTCTTAAGCCATTCGACTCCGCCGCTGTCATTAATCGTGAAGTCCTTGCCGTAGGTGTATATTTTCCCGTTTGAATCTTTAATTTTCAGATTCTCGTAATATGTCGGAGTAAATCCCAGCAAGCTAGATACACTTGTTGTGCTTTCAGTGCTTGATCCTTTTGTCTGGGTTATGTCCATTAATGACGAGTCAAAAACATCGCCCGCACCTAATGTGTAAGTTGCGCTTATAGTTTTTCCGAGTTTTACCTCGTCGGTGTCCTCGTATAAATTCCATCTAATTTCGCTGCCCTCAGGAGTATTTACTACTACATAGTCAGTGCCTTGTGTATAGCCGTTAATTGACAAATTACTTTCTTGGCCGTCAGTTACAAGAATATTAGAGAGCTTATTATACCCGTTCAAGTTATAAGTAATAGTCTCTTCTGTATTAGTCTCGCCCGTCCCTGTGTAATCGCTTCTGAGTAATAATCTATTGTCAGAAACATACGCAGTTATATTCATGGGATTATCAAGAGTCTTTAACGTGTTATTAATTCGCGACTTCAAAGCCTGTAAACTATCAGTTGAACGAACTTCAACGCCGATTTTCTGCCCGCCTGCTGAAATATATAGAGTCGAATCTGATAGGCTGTAGCTATTTAAATTGCTGGCAATAGTTGAGCCTGTTATTTGGCTTGATCTGTTTACTTGAGAGCGCGCTATTTGTGTTACTTCTACTTCATGCACGCTGACTTCTGCATCTGCATTAACTGTAGCTGTTAATACGCCCTTATATGAAGCATTTGAGTCAAGTCGTTCGATTTCGATTTCTTTTGCGTTATAAGTCGACGGCAATTTTAAAGGAGTCATGGAAGTCTGAATACTTTGCACCATGACTTTCATTTCTTCGAATAAACTTTTTTTGCGGGTTAAATTAGTCTTCTTATTGACTTGAACTTGCGCGGGTTCAGCGGCTGATTCAATTATCGAGTCTATCATGCTGTCCCAGTCCATGCCGGAGACTACACCCGAAATGCTCATTGATGCCATAAAAAATTAACCTCCTGTCTTATAAATAATCCTGCATAATTTATCGGAGAATTTACAATAAATAATTAATCTATCAGCAAATCGCCTCGTGTAATATCTTCAAGTGATTGACGCTCAACGACTAATTTAGCATTACCATTCTCGACAAAAACGACTGCCGGACGCTGCAATTTGTTATAACTGCTCGACATGCTGAAAGTGTAAGCACCTGTGTTATATAAAGCTATAACATCACCCGGCTTGACTTCCTGAATTTTTGCGTTTTCGATTAATATATCGCCTGACTCACAGCATTTGCCGACAATTGAAACTTGAGTATTATTATAATTCACAGGCTCATCAAAATTTTTAACTCTGACTGCGTTATATTCGGCCTGAGAGAGCGCGTATCTTGGATTATCTGCCATTCCGCCGTTTACAGCTATAAAAGTTATTCCCGTTAAAGATTTTATATTTTCTACAGTGTAAAGAGTTATTCCAGATTCAGAAATTATCCAGCGTCCCGGCTCAATTACTGCGCGGGGGATTTCGAGATTATAAGCCTTGCATTTCTCGTGTAATAATTTCATCATTGAGTCAGTATAAAAACTTGATTTCATTGCGGGAATTGCAGGATTTATGACAGCTCCGAATCCGCCGCCGAGATTTAATTCATGAGTCGTGAAATTTAGCGAATCTTTTAATTTTTTCATGAGGCCTATAATTATATCAAGCGACTTCAAATAATCATCGATTTCGAATAATTGAGATCCTACGTGAAAATGAAGCCCAGTGAGATTTAAATATTCGCTTTTCATTGCGTATTTAATTGAGTCTGGTAACATATCGCCGTCAAGAGGAAATCCGAATTTGCTGCCAGTCTGACCAGTTGCTATATATGCGTGAGTATGAGCGTCGACTCCGGGAGCTGCTCGGATTAAAATTTTTTGAACACGGCCGAATTCTTGCGCGTATTTCTCTATAATTTGCAGCTCGTCAGGATGATCCACTATTATGCGGCCAACTCCTGATTTAACACATAAAGAAATCTCATCATGACTCTTAGCATTCCCATTCATTTCGATTCTTTCAGGGGGGAATTTTGCGCTCAAAGCCGTATATAATTCACCCAGTGAGACGACATCAAGGCCGATTCCTTCGTGTTCGATTAATTTTGCCATTGAGCGGGTCAAGAATGCCTTGCTTGCATAACGGACTCTCACATTGTCCCAGCGATTTATAAAAGTGTCTCTAAGTTCTTTGCAGCGAGATTTTATTATTCCCGTATCATACACATACAAGGGAGTCCCGAATTTTTTAGCGAGTTCTAAGCAGTCAACGCCGCCCCATTTTAAATTTGCCAAGTTAAAACACTTCCCAAATAAATTTTATTTACACGTGAAATTATATATAAAATTTTACAATGTGCAGAATCTTTTAACTCATACGAGATTCAAATCACTATGATATTATTTATTCAAGAAAAAATTTATAAACGAGGCAATTATTTTTTATGCAAAATCTTTCTGAATGGGTAAACGAAAATTTTATAAATTCCTATAAATCGCCGGATTTGACTGTAATTTTTCCGTCGAGAGAGATATATTTTTCTCCTGAGCTTATGCAAATTATGCGGCTCAATAACAGCACTTGCCCGAAAACTCTAGATCAATGGCTTGAACTCTGCCACCCTCAAGATCACGCTAAAATCTCAAAATTTGAGAAATTTATTAACAGTCATGAAAATTTTTCCTCACTAACAAGAAAATTATATTGCGGAGACGGCTTTTATCGTGATTTCAGACTCGACGCGTTTATTCAGAGAGATTCAAATAATAGACCTGTAAAATTATTCGGGCGTGAAATTCTTGCGTTAAGTGCTTGGCTTGAGAACTCTTCAGAGGGCGATAAAATTCAATGCGTTGACGATAACGGCAGAGTCAAAATTCTTGAATCTGTCAGAGTTCAGGGAGTCATGACTCTAAATGACATCAGCGCAATTGAAGATTTAGAACAGGAAAATATGCGGCTCAGGCGTGAAATTCAACGGCGAATCTTTGCGGGGAGTCCTTCTTTACTGCAAATTTTCAGCATGGGAGGCCGTGAAGAGCTTTTACGCAATGAACTTGAAGAAAATATAAACGCCGCTTTGAATGTCTTAACGGGTAACAGTCAATTAATTGCGCTCAGGCGTTCACTCAACGAAATAAATTTAACGATCGGAATAACCGGACTCACAAGCAGCGGAAAATCTACTTTTATGAATGCTTTACTAGGTGAAAAATTAATACCTGAACAGACAAGAGCGACTACAAATATTCCCATTATTTGCAGAGAAGGAGAAATCAGGAGCGCGAAAATTTTTTATCAGGACGGCAGAGTCGAAAATATACAAAGCAGCAAATTAACGCCGTCATTTATGCGAAATATAGCGAGCGAAAATTTTAATCCTTCAAACCGTGCAGGTATAGCAAGAATTGAAATAATTATGCCGGGCGCGCTGATTCCTGAAGGGCTGTGCTTTATAGATACTCCGGGATTTGACGCTCTTGCAAGCTCAGGAGGTGCAGCACTTAGAAATATTTTGCCTGAATTAGACATTATTATTTACGTTACACCGATAAGAGCGAGACTCAAGGCTTCAGATTATGAATTTTTGCGAAATATTATGACTCTCAATCATGAAATTATTTTTGTTTTGTCTCAAATTGATTTAGAACGGGCTGACTCAGAGGCCGGACGAGTAATAAAATCTGCTCATGATAAAATTATCGCCGATATTAAAGCCATTCAGTTAGACATGAAAAAATTTGCGGGTATTAATTGCGATGTCGTCCCAGTTTCTGCAAAAATTGCGCTTGAAAAATTCTACGATAAGCGATCCCCCGAATGGATTGACTCAAATATTGAAGGACTTGTAAATTATTTAGCTCCTTTGAGGAAAAATGCATTTGCACGAGCCTTATTTTTACGCACTGAACGAACACAGAAAATTATAAATTTTGCTCTTGAGAGTAATAATATAACAGGCTCATCAAAATGGAGATTGCAGGACATAAGCGAGAATCTACAAAAAATTTTATTATCCCGTAAAGAATTACCGGCGATAACTCAAATTTATTCAATCAGTGAGGGAGCATTTACTGACAATAAGCCTGTGAGTCTGCTTAATTCGCTTATAACTTCAATGAGAGAAAGGGAATTCAGAGAAAAATTTTT
>CAJOEQ010000130.1 GCA_905233515.1 uncultured Synergistales bacterium | reverse complement strand
AGGAATCACTAAGAGCTTTCAAGCTAGAAACTTGCTTATCTTCAGGAAGTCCTGACGCGGCATAAGCTAAAGGAATTTCAGTACATCCCATAGTAACAGGCACATCACGTTCACGCCATAATTCATTAATAGTATCTCGCAAAATTTCTCCAGCTGTGAATAAATCTCCGGCTTTAACGAGTCTTATACATGACTGAATATTATCTTGCTGTTCACTTGAGGGCTTAAGGAAAAAATAATTATTTTTCTGCGCATAAGTCTGATAAATCAAGCTCTTAATCGTCCCGTCTGTAGCAAGAAGCCACGAACAATTGCCCTTGCTTAATTCTATAGCGGCATCAACAGTTGACTCTACGATATGAATTAAAGGCACTGGCAGCTCACTTCTAAATCTGTCAATGAAATAATGAGCTGTATTACAAGGAACAGCAAGCAAATCGGCTCCCATTTCTGCGAGTTTAAATAAATTTTTCTTGATTACAGGTTCAGGATCAGGGCCGAGTCCCATAAGTCCGTCGCTTCTGTCAGGTGTATCAGGATCAGAAAGCATTATAATTTTCGGGTGCTGAGAGTCATTTTTTGCGGGTGCGTCTTTTGCCAGTATTCTAAGAAATTCAGCACAGGCAGCCGGGCCCATTCCACCGAGAACGCCTAAAGTTTTTACGGGTTTTGTCAACATAATTAATAACCTCCTTAATAAATCAAATAATTCATTATAAATATACTTGCTTTAAATCGTGAATCGACTAAAATTTTATTATCACAATATATCATAATTTTTTGAAGGGAGAAATTTTTTCATGTATTCGTTTTTAGGCGGTCTTGTGATATTAATTCTCGGTTACATGATTTACGGCTCAATAGTCAATAAGATTTTCGGGCCCGATGACAGAAAGACTCCTTGTGTTGAACATCCTGACGGCGTTGACTTTGTGCCGATTTCAGCAGGAAGAGCGTTTTTGATTCAGTTACTCAATATTGCGGGACTTGGGCCGATATTCGGTGCATTATCCGGAGCAATTTGGGGGCCTCAGGTTTATTTATGGATAGTATTTGGTACGATTTTCGCCGGAGCTGTTCATGATTATTTAGTCGGTATGCTTTCAATCAGAAATAACGGCGCGAGCGTTTCAGAAATTACCGGAAAATATCTCGGCGGCTTTGTACTTCAAATTATGCGCTTATTCTCTGTAGTATTGCTTGTAATGGTCGGAGTCGTCTTCATGGTAGGGCCTGCCCAGTTACTTGCGAGAATGTTCGTACAGGGAACTAGCGCGGTTTCAGGTGGAGCAGCTGCTTCTACGGAATTTATGGGATATGGAGTAGCTGACTGGACAAAAATTTTAACAGTTATAATACTTGTTTATTATTTCCTTGCTACACTTCTTCCGATTGATAAAGTAATCGGCAAAATTTACCCGTTATTCGGCTTATGCTTAATTTTTATGGCACTCGGAGTCGGCGGCGTAACAGTTTATAATCATATTCAGTTCACGCAGGGAGTCGAGGGAGCAAAGCCCATGATTGAGTTATGGGAAGGACTCTATAACATGCACCCGAACGCTGCAAATATGCCGATATGGCCGTTAATGTTTATCACAGTTGCATGTGGTGCGATTTCAGGATTCCACGCTACACAGTCCCCGTTAATGGCTCGCTGCTTAACTTCAGAGCGTCAAGGTAGATTTGTATTTTACGGTGCAATGGTAGCAGAAGGCATAATCGCTTTAATATGGGCTTCAGCTGGTATAGCATTCTATAACACAGGAGTCGGCGGAGATCTCACGAAATTTACAACTGAGGCACTTGCAAAAATCGGCGGCGGTGCTAACTCAGTCTATGAAATTTCAATCGGCTTGCTTGGCCCAATAGGAAGTATTCTTGCTTTACTCGGTGTTGTTGCATGCCCGATTACTTCAGGAGATACAGCTTTCAGAAGTGCAAGACTCACAATTGCGGACTGGTTCAAAATTAGCCAGAAAGGTTTTGCGCCTCGTTTAATTCTCGCATTGCCTTTATTAGCGGCTGGCTATGCAATTTCATTTGTTGATTATAATGTCGTATGGCGTTATTTTTCCTGGTCAAATCAGACTCTAGCAATGATCGCATTATGGGCGGGCGCGGTTTATCTTTGCAGGAACGTAGCACCCGGACGCGGTTTTATTGCGGCAATTCCTGCTACTTTCATGAGCGCAGTAAGTGTTACTTATTTCTGTCTTGCTAAAGAGTGTTATTTAATGCTTGATAGGACTCTTGCATATGGAATCGGAATCGCGGTCGCAGTATTATTCTTTGTTATTTATTACGTGAGAGTTTATTCACCTGCAGTAAATAATAAATAGGAGAATTTAATCATCATGAAAAAAATAATTCACATTGAAGGAATGGGCTGTGATAAGTGCGTTGCTCATGTTCACGAGGCATTAATGAGCTTAAAAGCAGTCAGTGACGCAGAAGTCAGCCTTGCAAAAAATTGCGCGCTTGTAACACTTTCAGGCGATGTAACGGACTCAGAATTTAAAGAAGTAATCGAAGAGGCCGGATACAGCGTAACAAAATAAAAATTTTAGCGGGTTCTGTGAGAAAATCACGGGACTCGCTTTATTTATGCCTAAACATGCGGCGCAATCTCTTCGGGCCAAGTGTATATAACGAGAATAAAATTTTATTCTTGATTTCACTAAATAAACTATGGGAAAATTTCGGGCTTTCACTCTCAATTTTTGCGGGGTCAGTCTCATAATAATATATATTTGAGTAGTGAGGCTTTAAATTATTTTTCGCGACATAAACATTTAATAATCTCTCAGTCATGAAAGCAAGCACCCTTTGTTGATAAGGATTATAGAATTTATAGGGAATTTCAGGCTCTACAGCATTCAAGACAGAAAAAAGCCACTCGCAGTATTTCTCAAATTCGTCATATTTCATTATGAACATGCAATAAAGCGAGATTTTATTATTATCTTCCATGACATTAATAAACGAGTCATAATAATCCGGAAATTTTGACGCGATAATATTTTTTAGAGTCATATAATCTTCACTATAGTGATTTATGCAATAATTTATATATAACGAAAACGGTGATGGAGTAACTTTTTTTGATAAAATAATTTTGCCGGACTCGAGAATTCTTATAATTTTATCAGCATTGACTCTATAGTCTTTGATTGAGTCAGCAGGCTTGAAAATTTTATCAGTCAAGTATTTTTTCTCGTCAATCGCAAAAAAACGCCTGTAATGACTCCAGCCGACATATTTAACATCAGGATATAATTTCCGCAAATTTTTCCATGCCCAGTAAAGGCCGGTTATTTCTGAGTAAGTTTCATTTTTGCTGCTGATATTGTCGCAGGGCTGGCCGTTGAGTTCGTTGTCAGGCTGAATATTTAAATCTACAGGATTCACAGCCCGGCCGGCTTGAATGGGCAATAATATTTTGTCGTCTAGGTTAGGCATTTGATAAGCGTTATAATAACAGACTAAAATTTTCAAGAGTGAGCTATTTTCTTGCATAAATTAATAATCCTTTCACGATATAATTTGCGATAATTATAGCTCATTATTTGCGTGTTTATGTGTTATTATAATTTCGCTAAACTCTTAGGAGGTGTTAATTCGTGATTAGGCTTAACAACATTTTTGTAAAATTTGACCAGTTCGAGGCTCTTCGCGATATCAACGTTCATGTTAAAGAAGGCCAGTTTTACACTTTTTTAGGGCCATCAGGCTGCGGGAAGACTACAACTTTACGCACAATAACGGGCTTTATTGAACCTTCTTCGGGCTCTGTCTTAATGCGGGATCAAGATATTACGCACGTCCCAATCGAAAAAAGAAATATCGGCATCGTATTTCAGTCTTATGCTTTATTCCCTACAATGACAGTTTATGACAATATAGCATTTGGACTCAAGATCAAGAAATTCAGCAAGTCCGACATTAAACGCAAAGTTACAGAAATTGCCTCAAAAGTTGATTTAACCGACGAACATTTACAAAAGGCCGTGAGTCAGCTTTCAGGAGGTCAGCAGCAAAGAGTCGCAATTGCCCGCGCACTCGTTACAGAACCTGCTATTATTTGTATGGATGAGCCGTTATCTAATCTTGACGCAAAATTAAGAGTCCAACTCCGCAACGAACTCAAGAAAATGCAGCGCGAATTTGGAATCACTACAATTTATGTAACTCACGATCAGGAAGAAGCATTAACACTCTCTGATTGCATTTCAGTTTTTAACAAGGGAGTAATTGAGCAGACCGGCAGCCCTAACGAAATTTATAATCATTCAAGCACTGAATTTGTAGCTAATTTTATCGGCGATATTAATAAACTTGAACCGGCAATAACAAGCGCGCTTAATTTACCCGAAAATCAGAATCATTTTATCAGGCTTGAGAGAATCAGAGTCGAACTTGAAAGCGACTCAGGATTTGACGGCATAATCGAGTCTCAAGAATATTACGGACTTTACATAAAATATTATATTCACACGAACGGCCAAACTCTGAAAGTTATCGAGAAAAACGACGGTATAAATTTATACAGCACGGGCGACTCTGTGAAAGTCATAATTAATCCTGATGATATTATGAGCTATCAGGCTTAAGAGAAAGGAGCGATTATTCATGCAAAAAAATAACACTTTCGACGCAGGATTTATCGCAAAAATTTTCGGGCTGGCGTTATTTCTATATTTATTTCTCGGCTTTATGGTGATGCCGTGCTTGAATACTCTTACATCAATTTTTATGACTCGCAATGCTCAGGGAGTAATTGACCCTTTAGCAGTAATAAAATTTTTCATGGCTGGGACAATGCCGTTATTTGTCTGGAATTCTCTAAAATTGGCCGTCTGCCTCGTCATAACTGTAAATATAGTTGGAATTAGTATAGTACTCTTAACCGAATATTTTGATATTAAAGGCGCGTCAATTCTGCGAATGGGTTACATGACGACATTAATTTATTCGGGCGTGGCACTCGTTACAGGCTATCAATTTTTATATGACACTAACGGAATGATGACAACTTGGCTCGCTCAAATATTCCCGCATATGAATCGTCAATGGTTTTCGGGATTCAACGCTGTATTATTCACAATGACATTTGCCTGCACGTCGAATCACGCTCTATTTTTGCGTAATGCAATCAGGGGAATAGATTATAACACAGTCGAGGCAGCTAGAAATTTAGGAGCAAGCCCCTTCAAAGTTTTATTTAAAGTAGTAATGCCGACTCTTTTGCCGACTTTATTTTCTTTAACAGTCATGACATTTATAACGGGACTTTGTGCTATGTCAGCTCCGACTCTTTTAGGCTATAATTCGATTAATCCTGAAATTGTAAGACTCGCGGGTTCAAGTTCAGCAGATGAGTCATTCCCTCAAGCAAGGGCGGCACTATTGAGCGTTATTCTTGCTCTATTCACAGTTATATTATTGAGCATATTAAATCACTATGAAAGAAAAGGGCATTATCTATCAGTCTCAAAGACTAAAGCAAAACTCGTCAAGCAAAAAATTAACAGCCCAGTTTGGAACATAATAGCTCATGTTTACGCGTATATATTATTTGTGATTTATATGACTCCTGTTGTAATGATAATATTATTCTCGTTTCAGAACTTCCCGGCGATAAGGTCAAAAATGTTAAATTTTTCTGACTGGACATTTATAAATTATTTCGGGACTGAAAATTACGAGTATATGACTTCACGCGGGAGATTGCGGACTCGAATCGGTTCAATTTCGGGTGTATTCTCGAATTCTGACGCGGTAGGAGGTATAAGACTCTCGTTTATAATGTCGGCGATTGCGGCGGCTCTTGCGTGCGTTATAGTAGTTCTTGCTGTCTCATATATATTCAAACATAGAAACAAAAAACGTGCGTTAATCACTGAAAGCTGCTTATTATTTCCGTGGCTGCTCCCGACGATATTAATTTGCTACTCATATCGAATATTCTTTAATCGTGAAGTCTGGTACGTATTCGGGAATAATTTATACTGGCGCGAAAATGTTAGATTCTTGATAATAATGGCTTATACAGTAACAAAATTGCCGTTCGCTCTAAGAATGATAAAAGCGGCCTTTTACGCGATTGATGACGAATTAGAAGACGCGGCTAAAAATTTAGGAGCTTCACCGGTTTATACTTTCTTGAAAGTCAAATTGCCGATAATTTTGCCTAGCGTGTTAGCTGTATTTGCGCTTAATTTCAACGCACTATTTACAGAATACGACATGGGAGCAACTTTTCAGTCGTCATATGGCAAAACTTACGCGATGATTATACAAAATATGACAATGGAAGAAGGACGAGAAGGCTATAACATAAATGCATCTGGGCGGCGTTGTGCGTCGACAGTTTTTATTATGATAGTCTCAGGAATAATTCTTTATTTAGTCTACGGTGTAGGCTCTAGAGATCTCGGCGAAAGATTAGAAGCTCGCAAGAAATGGCGGAAACTCTTTAATAAAATCACAGGCAAGAAAACAGAATGAATGTGTGATATACTTATATGCAATTCACAAAATGAAAGGATTGAC
>CAJOEQ010000129.1 GCA_905233515.1 uncultured Synergistales bacterium | reverse complement strand
ACTATAACAAATAAAAATATTATCGTCGGTGAATTCTCATATATCGCTGACTCAGATTTTGAGAGGCACGTTACACACTTTTATGACTTTATAGGCGATAAATTAATAATCGGCAAATTCTGTCAGATTGCTTCAGGCGTTGAATTTGTCATGAATGGTGCTAATCATCAAATGAATTCAATTACTACATATCCATTTTATACGTTTGAGGGCTGGCACATGAGTCCGCCTGATTTAAATAATTTGCCCATAAAGGGAGATACTATAATAGCTAATGACGTATGGATCGGGCAAAATTCCGTAATTCTTCCCGGAGTCAAGATAGGAGACGGAGCAATTATCGGCGCAAATTCCGTTGTCGGCTGTGATGTCGAACCCTATAGAATAATAGCAGGCAACCCCGCCCGTGAAATTCGAAAACGTTTTGACGACGAATTAATTAATTTGCTGTTAAAATTTAAATGGTGGGACAAGTCCATTAAAGAAATTGACTCGTTGATTCCGATTTTGACATGTCCGGATTTAGAACGAGTAAAGAATTATATAAAAAATTGCGGGGTGAAATAAATTGATTCTTAATCCTGACGAAATAGAACAAGAAAGTATGCGAATTATTGAGATTCTTATATCGGGCAAATATTCGGGACTCGCTGAAAATTTACCGGTTATTAAGCGCGTTATACATGCTACGGCAGATTTTGATTTTCTTGAGAGTCTATATTTTTCTGAAAATGTTATTAATAAAGCTCATGACGCAATAAAATCAGGTTTAAATATAATAACTGATACGATAATGCTTAAGTCCGGAATTAGCAAAACTTTCACGCAAAAATTTGGCAATAATATAATTTGTCATGTCAATGAGCCTGAAATTTATGACGAGGCTAAAAAATTAAATTTGACCCGCGCAATAATTAATATTGAACGTGCAGTAAAAGAATCTCCCAGTGCAATTTACGTAATAGGCAATTCTCCGACTGCTTTAATAAAATTATGTGAGCTAATCAAAGAAGGCCGGGCAAATCCCGCTCTTGTAATCGGAGTCCCCGTCGGCTTTGTAAATGTTATCGAAGCTAAAGAAATGTTAATGAATTTGTCAGATATTCCGAAAATTATCGCTCAAGGACGCAAGGGAGGCAGCACTGTAGCTTGTGCAATAGTCAACGCCCTATTATATTCGGCATAACTACAGGAACATGTGCGGCAGGTGCAGCAAAGGCCTCAGCTATTTATGAATTAACCGGCAAAATTTCGGAAAATGTAATAATTCACAATCTTGACGGGCTCGAGTTCAAGCTAAAAACTTTTAGATATAATAATTTTTTCGGAGTTCAAAAATTTTCAGGCGATGACAAGTGCGACATAACTGACGGGATAAAAATTTTAGCTCATGTTGAAATTCTTAGAGATGAGAATCAAAAAATTTTTTTTATTGCAGGTGAGGGAGTCGGAGTCGTAACTCTTCCCGGCCTTAAAATCCCCCCCGGTGAGCCAGCTATTAACCCAGTCCCACGCAAAATGATAGAGCTTGCTATACGTGAAATTATACCGTTAAAATCTGTTAAAATAATTATATCAATTCCAGACGGTGAAAAATTAGCGCAGAAAACTTTTAATCCTAGACTCGGCATAAAAGGCGGCTTATCAATTTTAGGCACATCGGGACTCGTTAAGCCCATGAATGAGCGCGCATTATTAGAGTCTTTAACTCTTGAGCTTAATATGATTCGTGCGCTGGGATTTAGTGAGATTTATATAACTTTCGCGAACTCAGGTGAGAAAGCAATACGCAAAATTTTTGATATTTCCGGAAAAAATATAATTCAATCAGGAAATTATATCGGTCATGTATTAGACGAGTCAGCAAGATTAAATTTTTCTCATGCTATTATTTGCGGCCATCCCGGGAAGTTGCTCAAAGTCGCCGCAGGCTCGTTTAACACTCATAATAAAATCTCGGACGGGAGACTCGAGGCGTTATGTACTCACTTGGCCTTAATGGGAGCCAGTCAAGAAATAATTTCACGAGTCTTTCACAGCAACACGACTAATGAATCAATAAATATAATAAATCAAACAGGTTATAATAGTGTCTGGCAAAATTTAGCTAAAATTATCGCACAAAAATGTGAATCGCGAATAAATAATAAATTGCAAGTTGACGCATATTTTATAGACAATGACGGGAGATTATTATAAATGCTTACTATAGCCGGAGCAGGTACAGGAGAAATTACAAGATCAGCGCGTGAGGCAATCAGAGAGTCAGATATTATATTTGCTCATGAAAGATTTAGAGATTTAGTGCCTGACAATAAAAAATTTATTGCTTTGAAAGACTTTAACGCGGCTTTTGACATGATAGAATCTGAACCGGGCAATAAATTAATTCTTGTCTCAGGAGATCCCGGGCTGTATAGTTTATTGTCGCTCGTGAAAAAAAGATTTTCAGATTTTCGCGTTATTCCCGGTATAAGTTCATTGCAGGCAATATGTGCTTATGCACGCGAATCATGGCAGGACTCGAAAATTTTATCAGGTCATGGGCGCGAGTTAAAATTATATAAATTCCTGAACACTTTAGAACGTAACAGAATAAATATTTTATTTTGTGATGATATTATTTCGCCTGAATGGGTCTGCAAAAATCTAGCTTTATTTGAGGACATTGATATATTCATAGGTGAAAGGCTCGGCACTCCTGAAGGAAAATTTTATTCTGGGACTCCTTTTGAGTTAGATAGACTCGAAATCAAATATAATTCTCCTGCAATAGTCTTAATTCGCAACAATAAGCCATATATCCCCCTAAGTAACAGGCCAAGTGATAAAAATTTTTTGCGTGAGTCCGGCGTTCACATGACTAATGAAAATATACGCGCGATAATTCTTGATAAACTTGCACTAAATAATTATTCAGTTTTATGGGACATCGGGGCAGGTTCAGGAAGTATAAGCGTTTCAGCTGCTCATGAATTCCCATTCAGCGAGATTCACGCAATAGAATTTAAATCCGACGCAGTAAATTTGATTTATAATAACGCTAAAAAATTTCACGTGCATAATGTAGAAATTCACGAATCACGAGCGTTAAATATAATAAAATCTCTTAATGTTCCCAGTCATATTTTTATCGGAGGTCATGACGGCGAATTAACGGGAATTCTTGAATATATTGCGTCTATGCATCACACTTTTAGACTTGTTATTGAGTGCGTGACTCTTGAGACTTTATGCACAGCTTTTAATTTCATGAAAAATTTTCGCAATTTTGAGGCCGTCCAAGTCATGATAAACACTTCAAAGCCTGTAGAAGATAATTTAACTCTCATGAAAGCCCATAGCCCTGTAAATATTTTGAGTGCAGATATAAATTAATTCGTTGTGCTGCGAGGAATCAAGCAATCACGGGGACTCAAAATATATAAATCTCTGCAAAGATTTTAACACTCTCAAGTGAATAAAAATTTATAAAAGTTTACTGCAAAAATATATTTCGCAAAAAAATTTTACATTTTTCAAATTTCGTGTATAATATCTCGCGTTGTTAAAGAAATAAAAAATTTATTACGGAGGTATTTACACAATGAAAAAGTTTTTAGCAGTCGTTATGATTCTTGCGTTAAGTGCTGGCGTGTGCTTTGCTGAAGGTTTAAATATTTCAAAGCCGGATCAGTTTGTAAATTACAAAATAGGCACTCAGAGAGGCACAATAGCAGAGGGAATCGCTAAAAAAATGTTAGGCGATAACTCATCTAAACAGCTTGTTACTTATGAGAAGGCAACGGACGTAATTCAGGCTTTGAAGGTCGGTAAAATAGACTGTGCGATAATGGACGAAGCCCCCGCGTTACAATTTAAGAAAAATGATCCTGAAACAGCTTTAACAGTTGAGCAATACGCAATAGGATTTAAGCAGGGCAATAAAGAATTAGTCGAGCAAGTTAATAAAGCACTCGCACAAATAAAAGCAAATGGCCAGCTTGAAAAAATTATGCTCAAATATAAAGAAGATCCCATGGCGGCCAAACCTGAAGACATTGATTTACACGTCGGAGCAAAAGGCGGAAAATTAATCGTCGGAACTGAGTCGGGATTCCCTCCATATGATATTAAAGTCGGCGACGGTTATACGGGAATTGACATCGAAATGTGCGCATTGATCGCGGGAATTCTTGATAAAGAGCTTGTTATTATAGCTTATCCGTTTGACTCGTTATTTGCGGCAGTAAACAGCGGAAAAGTTGACATGATTTGTGCGGGAATCACAGTAAATGAAGAAAGAAAGATGTTTACTGATTTCTCAGATCCCTACGAAGACGCTAAACAGGTCGGAGTCGTCTTGACAAAAGATTACGCCGCTCCTGCAAAATAATTAAATTTTTATCATAATCAACCCTTTTTCACTTCTCCGGTTTTCACGAGCCGGAGATTTTTTTTATAACTTGCACGAGCATATATAATATAAGCAAAAAAAGGTGTGAATAATTACATGTCTGAACACTATAATATAACTGGAATGTCTTGCGCGGCATGTTCTGCACGTGTAGAAAGAGTCGTGAAAAAATTACCCGGCATTACTTCCTGTTCTGTAAGTTTATTAACAAATTCTATGATTGTAGAAGGCACTGCAAAACCTTCTGATATTATTGCAGCAATTGAGAAGGCCGGCTACGGTGCTAGCTTAAATGCCCCGGAAATCAGCACGCAAAATAATAATAACAGTGAGGACTCTTTAATAGATAGAGAGACTCCGATTTTGAAGCGCAGATTAATTTTTTCGTTAATATTTCTTGCT
>CAJOEQ010000128.1:1755-5837 GCA_905233515.1 uncultured Synergistales bacterium | reverse complement strand
TCCATTGCCGGCTTTTACCGCTCGGACCGTATAAATCATCAAAGCGATAACCTTCACCATCAGCAAAAGCAATCCCGCTGAAAATCGCAAGAATTATAAACACTCCTGCGAACCTTGAAATAAAACTAGATTTCACCTGTATAACCTCCTAAAAATTTATTACCTGATTATTATATTATTTATATTTATCGCCGAGTCCGCCTTTCTTGACGTTCGGGACGGTGTGAACGCTCTGTACGTCTTGCGCGCCTTTCTGTTCGTTCCGTCTTATCTTTATCAGGTTTATCGGCTGATTTATTTTCTCTCTTTTCGGGCTTATTGTCATTCTTGGCCGGCTCTTCCTGATTCAATTCTTCATCAGTAGGAATATATTTTTTCGGCTCTTCCTTCTTGACTGGCTTAAACGGTGTAAAATCAAGTCCGGCATTTATGAACGATATATAATTTAACGGATTTAACGCAGCTTCTCGGGCAAAACATGAAATTATTTTAGCGGCGTAATCACTGTATTTCTTGTCTTCTAAGGCATGTGATAATTCATTCAGTGCTGTTATAGCAAATGCATTAGCACTCGGCAAATTATTAAAATCTTGAGCTGACTTAAATTTTATAGCAATATTTGAGTCATCTATCAGGAAAAAACCGCCGTGCTTTTCGTCCCAGAAATTTTTTATTAAGCAATCCGCTAAATTCTGCGCATTCTTGAGCCAGTCATTTAATTGTTTCTCACCTGCATTAAATTTTTTCGCGGCCTTGTATAACTCCATTATGCCCCATAAAAAATAAACGTAATCGCAAGCATTTGCAGTGATTCCCGCTTTTCCTGAAATCCACCGGCGAGTCCAATTCCCTGACTTGTCAGCAAAAATTTTCACGCAAAATAAAGCCGTTCTCTCTGCTATGTCCTTCCATTCTGATTGATTAAATGCACATGATGCGCGGCTTAATGCTCCGATTATTAGGCCGTTCCAGTCCATTAAAATTTTATCGTCGGTCAATAATTGCCGCTTGTCTCGTGATTCTAGTAAAATCCGCCTGCACTCTGAAATATTATTAGCGACTTCTGCACCCTTTAAGCCGTATCGTCTAGCAAGTTCTGTTACTGTTGAAGCCTCATACAAAATATTTTGCCCGATTTGAGTCCCTGCCAGTTCGCTGCCGAAATTTCCGCCGGGTAAAACTCCATAAGCCGCAGAAAATAACCCCGCGAGTCCTTCAGGTAAGACCGCTTTTATTTCGTCCTCTGTCCACATGTAATAACGGCCTTCTCCGTCCTTATTGTCTGAACTAATTGCGCTTTTAAAGCCTTGTGAGTATGAGGCATTATCACTGAAATATTTTCCTAGACAAAATATAATATCTTCAGCAATTAACCTGTGAAAAGAATTCGCGTTCTGTTCCTGAGCAAGTGAGGCAGCTAATAAAATCATTGCTTGATCACATAATAATTTCTCGAAATGCGGCACGTGCCATCTCTCATCAATCGAATACAGCGAAAAGCCCCCGCCTAAATGATCATGAATCCCCCCGCGCCACATTCTGCGTAAAGTTATATCTACCATAGTGAAAGCGTCTGACTTGTCGCGTTTTGCTGCGTTCTCATCACCGGCCATTCTCAGCAAAAAAATTAATTTGTTGATTTCCGGAAATTTGCCGCCGTGATTGGGATTAAATCCTCCGTAACGAATATCAAAATTTTTCCTCATTTGATCAAGAGCTTCAAACGCTGTGTAACGCCTGACTCTGCCGCCTGATAATAAATTAAATTTTTCCTGTACTAATTCGCGCAAATCATTCGCCGCCCGTTCGCAGTCATCGCGCTGCATATTCCAAAGCCATTTTATACGCGGTAAAATTTCAGTCATTCCCGGAACTTGTCCCCGTGTTCGTTTAGGCAGCCAAGTCGTGCAGAAAAACGGCCATCCTTCAGGAGTCATGAAAATATTCAGCGGCCACCCCGCCGAACCGTTTTGAATCCTGCAAATTTCACTGTATAAATTATCTAAGTCCGGGCGTTCTTCTTTGTCGACTTTTACAGCAATACAAGTATCATTCATAAAGCCTGCTACTTCGGGATCATTGAAAGAGTCGCGCTCCATAACATTGCACCAGTGAGACGAATAATAGCCGATTGATAAAAATATGGGCTTGTCTTCACGTTTTGCAGCGTCAAAAGCCTCTTGACTCCATGTGTACCAGCCTATTAAATTTCTTGAGTGTGCTAATAAATACGGGCTTAACTCATTGCTTAAGTGATTTAAAGGAGTTAATTTTTTTGCTGCCTGTTCTTGTAAAGCCTGCTCGGCTGGTAAGAATTCCCCGTAAGCTGATAACGGCCCGAGTTCTTGTAATAAACTATTCTTGTATTGCATTTAGTTCACTTAACGAATCAATCACTCGCCATGCTCCTAATAAATGAAAATCTTCAGCCGTAAAATTTCCTGTTGTAATTCCCACGCCGCGAACTCCTGAATTTTGAGCAAAGATTATATCTAAATCAGAATCGCCTATATAAATCGCATTATCAGAACTAATATTTAAATCAGACAATAATTTATACATCATTTCGGGATTAGGCTTATATTGCATTTTTCCGTAAGGCTCTAAAGCTCCGACAATGACATCAAAATATTTTGCCAGTCCTGTACGCTCTAAAACTTTACGGGGATATTCACGATTTGAGATTACTGCGAGTTTTATATTTTTTCCGCGCAATTTCGTTAAAGTCTCAATAGTATCAGGGAAGGGCTTTATTAATTCTCTCTCAAGTTTCACGCTGTAATCACGATATAATTTTATCCATTCAGGCCGGTATTCTCCGAGTAAACCCTCGCAAAATGTAGGAATCGGAGTCGCTATATATTTCATTGTCAAATCGTGATCTACTTCAGGCAGTCCCTCATGACGCGCGACACTGTTAAAGCCCTCCATTATTGCATAACTCGAGTCTACGATTGTCATATCGTGATCGAATACCATTAATTTAATCATCTGCGTAAACTATTCCCCATATTTCTTAGCATATCATTGCGGCCGGGCGTATTATTTGTATTAGTTGCTCCCGGTGCTGCCCAGTACTGTTTTGCGTGAGTGCCGATCGTGTTAATCCAGTCGATTCCGAACATGTCAAGAATCATAGTAACGCCTAAGAATAACCAGACGATAACGCCAAGCCATGCAAGAATCCTAAAACTCGCGCTTAATGTCCTGTCAGTTGCTTGTTCCAGCTGTTTGACTTGATTGTCTATTTCTTTGCGTTCATCACGGGATAATTCTTTCTCTTGACGCTTTAACGAGAAAATTCGCAAAAGACTCGCGCCGCTCCTAGCCCACTGGTACAGACCTAATAAAAATATGCTTACTCCTATAAAGGCAAATAATATCGTCATTAAGTTTTCAGCCCCTTTTGTGATATTATAGCTTTAAAATTTTAGCAGGTGAATAGCTTTATTAATGCAAGATAAAAAATTTTGCGTGAAGAAAATATATCATGATATAAATATTTCGAGAAAATTTGCGTTTTATAGCCGGTGATTGCGAGGCTTGATATATTGCGGGGATTCTTGAAAAGTTTTTACATGTTATAGATTTGCGCTTTAAAATATTTATATTATCTGAGTTCTCGCGAAAAAATTTGCGTTTCATGACGACGCAGCGGGAATTCTTGAAAAGATTTTATCATGTTATGAATTTGCGCTTTAAAATATTTATATATGGCTGGAGTTCTTGCGTTAAATAAAATTTATTGCTGTAACATGCGGGAATTCTTGAAAATTTAATATTTTATATAGAAGGAGAAAAAAACGCTTGAAATTATTTATTGCCGGAGTCGGTCCGGGTGCTTCTGAATTTATCACTATTGCAGCAATCAACGCCGCAAAAAATTCTGACTTGATAATAATACCTCGTTCAAACATGAATAATTCAGGAATGGCCGAAAATGTCATCTCGCAAATTTTACCCGAACGCGAAATAATGCCGTTATATTGCCCTATGATTAGAGACGAACTCAAGCGCGATAAAATAATTCTCGAACAGCTGGAAAAAATAAATTTTAATCCTTCACAAAAAATTTTCTTCCC
>CAJOEQ010000128.1:0-1741 GCA_905233515.1 uncultured Synergistales bacterium | reverse complement strand
TATTATATTCAACTGGAGCGTATTTTATTCAGGCAATGGAAAAATTATTTGCCTGCGAAATAAATTTTATACCGGGCATATCGGCTCATTCTCTAGCAAGCGCAATAGCTAAAAGATTTCTAGCAATGAAGGACGAAATTTTTGCAATAATACCAGGAACAGCAAGCCCAGAAAAAATAAAATCAGCTCTTGAAACATGCGACTCTGCAGCAATTTACAAGCCCAGCGCACTGAATAATATTAAATTTTTGCTTGAAGATTCACGAAAATGGTCAATAATAAGAGTCGATTACGCAGGAATTCCCGAACTTGAAAAAATTTTCACGGGGTCTGACGCTCTGAATGATTTAAATAATTACATGTCGATAATTTTACTTTATCGCGCATAATATATAAATTTAAGAAGGGGAGATTTTACCATGAATGCAATAAAAATTTACACTCGCAGCAAAAATTTAGCTGATTTATTAAATTCATTCGAAGACTGGGAGAAAGCTGAATGCGAAATTTATTCACTCACTGAAAAGCCGGAAATTGACGAGCAGAACCCGGAAATCATAAACGTTTTTATTTTGACTCAGATTCCCGAAAAAATTTTAATGAATGCACGTTATATATTATGTTCGTCGAATCCTCAAAAACTTTCAGAAATGGATTTAGCCTCACTTTATGATTTATGGCCTATGCCTTTAACTCCGCAGTTAATAAGATTTTATTTCCGGGCATTAACCGAGAGACTCAAGGGTGAACTTCAAGATACTGCTTATCAGGATAAAATTTTAGAGATAGCAAGACAGGACTATTTAACGGGACTTGCTACACGGTGGTACTTGAACGAATATGCGACTCAGAATGCAAGCGAGGATTTTATTACGTGCATTTATTTAGATTTAGATCACTTCAAAGAAGTCAACGATCAATATGGCCATGCCGCCGGTGATAGAGCTTTAGCAGCAACTGCAGAAATGATACAAAATGAGTTTAAAGCCTTTGCAGCAAGAATGGGCGGAGATGAGTTCATGATTTTATTACTGGGTGAACAAGAAAATATTTACGAACGTGTTGATTCTTTCATTAAAAAATTGCTTGAATACTATGATAAAGAAGATTCAAACACAATGAAGGATTTGACAGTCAGCGCAGGAATCGCCCAGAAAATAAACGGTGAAAATAAATCAATTGAGCAATTAATTCACGAGGCAGACTCAGCACTGTATCAAGCTAAAAAAAACGGCAGAAATCAGGTACAAATTTATTCAAGCGAATTAGAGAATTAATAAAAAATTTATTTGTGATATAATCTCGCGCTTGAGGTGAATTACACAACATGATTTTATTGTTGAAGACGGCATTTGCTCTTTTCGCGGGATTGATGATGACTAGAGCATTCAAAATTTTAGGCGGTAACAAATTCCCAGATGTTACGGCCTTTTTGTTGGCTGGTGTACTCGTCGGGCCATATTTAATGGGAAGATTTAATTTAGGATTCACAAATGCAAATGAACTCGAGTCAGTTGCTATGCTTTCAAATTTAGCACTGGGCTTTATTGCATTCGATATAGGCTCAGAATTCAGATACTCGAAAATAAAAGAATTCGGCTCAAAAGCTATATTTATCGGAATTTCGCAGGCATTTATCACGACAATTATTGTAGATTTAGCTTTAATGTTAATTCCGGATTTGCCAAGAGACGCGGCTATTATTCTAGGTGCTATAGCGAGTGCAACTGCTCCGGCTGCT
>CAJOEQ010000127.1 GCA_905233515.1 uncultured Synergistales bacterium | reverse complement strand
AAATCAGTATTACTCATGTATTCGCGAATATAAGTGATTCTATTGTCTTCATTCTCGACTGACATAGCTTCAGGTTCAGTGAGTGCACATGCGTCAATCTTCCCGGCCAAGAGTGCGGCAATCTCATCAGCTCGACTCTGGAAAAATAAAACTTGTGAGTCAGGTAAATTCTGATTAATTATGCCCGGTAATGTTGACCCTGTTAGAGCTCCTATTTTTTTGCCGTTAAATTCTTTCAAGCGAGAAATTTTCTCAGGCTTTGAAGTCATTATCAAATCTGAAGGCTTACGAATCATCATTTTAGTAGCGCAATAATAATAAGGAATAGAAAAATTCATAGATTCCTCGTGTTCGTCATCGGCTGTAAAATTTGCTGTAAAGTCTGCTTTACTTGATTTAATAGCGGCCGGGATTGCTTCATAATTCATAGTTATAATATTAAGCCCATAGCCCCGTGATTTGCAGAATTCATAAGCTAAATCTATTTCCAAGCCTGCGACTTTGCCATTAATATAATAATTAAACGGGGGATATTCGCCTTCAGTTGCAAATGTTAGAGTTCCCTTTGTGCCGGGTAAAGATTCATAATCGGCGGGGAGTCTGTTATTTGATTCAACGGTCCATTTTTTGATAATTCGATTTAATTCGCCGTTCGCCCGAATCTCATTCATGAACTCATTAAATTTATCGCGTAAATTTGCGCCCTCCTGATTCAACGCAAAAGCAAAAGAAATCCCGTAAGTCTCTGTTATAACCTCATCAAGAATAGCTAAATCATTATTTTCTTCTATCATCATTCTTAAAGTAGGCTCATCACCGGGGAATGCTTGAATTTTGCGAGCTTCAAGAGCTGTTACTAAGTCCGTGAAAGTATTATAGTAAACTATTTTAGAATTCGGTAAAAGCTGCTTTATCATTTTGTCCCATTCAGGATTACCCGTTTGAACGCCGATATTTTGCCCGTCTAAATCCTTCACTGACTTGTAAATGCCTTGTGCTTTGTGTGATTCTTGCTGTAAATATAATTCGCCCCTGTGATCATTTTCGCGAATCATTACCGTAAAATCAGAAGACATTATAACGTCCGAGAAATCAATTTTTTCTGCTCGTTCGGGTGAAATCTGCAGGTCAGCAGCAATTATATCTATATCGCCAGTTACAGCAGCCGCAATTAATCCAGCAAAGTCATAATCTTTGAATATAATATCAGCTCCCAGCCAAGCCGCAAATCTTTTCACAAATTCTATATCATGGCCGGTCAATTTTGAATTTACATAAAAACTATATGGCGGAATCATTCCCACTGTGCCGACTGTTAATTTAAATTTTGGCTTGTCAGGTGCTTTTATAGCAGGCATATTATAATTTGAGTCAATTACCCATCTTTGTTTCATGTCAGCAAGAGTCCCGTCTGCTTTGAGTTCAGCAATAAAATTATTAATTTTTCCGAGTAAACCGGGAATCTTTGACTTTCGCGAAATTCCTATAGCGATTTTTATGGGCTCGCCAATTGAGTCAGGCAAAAATTTTACTCCTGTGAAACCTTCTTTTAACGCAAGAATCATGGTGATTCTATCGTTTATATATGCGTCAATTTTTGAAGTCTTCACGGCCATGAATCCGTCAACACCGTCATAATATGCAAGTTTAGCTTTTGGAAGATCACGCC
This sequence comes from uncultured Synergistales bacterium, assembly GCA_905233515.1. GTDB lineage: Bacteria > Synergistota > Synergistia > Synergistales > Aminobacteriaceae > JAFUXM01. The sequence goes on along the minus strand of CAJOEQ010000127.1, from coordinate 2,431 downwards.
TTACTGCATCGAGAGCCGCGCCCTTATCACTTACTCCGACAGTATATTTAGGGTCATTAAGATAACTCACGGAATTAGCAAATAAAATTTTACTCGGCAATAAAGCGAGAATTAACAATAACGCTAAAAATTTTATAGATTTTCGCAAAATATAAATCTCTCCTTCACAAAAAAATAAATTTAAGATTATATTTTACACTGTGAGAGAATGAATAAAGCATAAAAAAATGTCCCTCCCTGAAAATTTCAGAGAAGGACAGAAATTTTTTTAACGATTAATAATTTTCTGCGTTGATCTCAAAATATGCCTTTGGATGAGCGCATGCCGGGCAAATTTCCGGAGCTTTTGTGCCGACTACGATATGGCCGCAATTTCTGCACTCCCAGACTTTAACTTCACTGCGCGCAAAAACTTCTTGAGCCTGTACATTCTTTAATAATGCTCTGTAGCGTTCCTCGTGATGTTTCTCGATTGCTGCGACGAGTCTAAATTTTACTGCAAGAGCTTTAAAGCCTTCTGCCTCTGCTGTCTTAGCAAAGCCCTCATACATGTCAGTCCACTCGTAATTCTCACCTGCGGCGGCTGCCTCAAGATTTGCTGCTGTATCGCCGAGTCCGTCAAGTTCCTTGAACCACATTTTAGCGTGTTCTTTCTCGTTGTCAGCTGTCTTCAAGAATAACGCCGCTATTTGCTCGTAACCTTCTTTCTTAGCAACTGAAGCAAAATAAGTGTACTTGTTTCGTGCCTGCGACTCACCTGCAAATGCCGCCTGCAAATTTTTCTCCGTCTGAGTTCCTGCGTATTTATTTGCCATTGTAATAATTGCCCCCTTCATAAAATTTTATGATATTATATCATGTTTAAATTATTCTTCGAGCTGCGGCAAAATTGAATTATATTCGCTTTCATAAGCGTGTGATTTCTGAGTCGATTTCTTGATTTTAGCGACTTCATTTGCGGCTTGATTAATTAATTGAACGGTACCAGCTCCGCCGACGCAGCCGCCAGGACATCCCATCCCTTCAAGCAAATAACCGTTATATTTTCCTGCTTTTGCGAGCTGTAACATTTTCCGGCAATTGTCGAGTCCTTCTGCGTATTCGACTTTAACGTCTAAATCCGGGTGAGTGTGCTTAATACAATTTACTACAGCAGCAGCAACTCCGCCGCTTACAGCAAATCCCCGCCCGTCAGCACTGGCAGAATTCGGAACGGGTTTTGACTCTAAACTATTAAAATCTACTTCTTTTGCTTCAAACATGCCTAAGACTTCTTCAAATGTCAAGACAAAATCAACATCACTGCGAATCGTTCGGCGGCTTGCTTCTAATTTTTTTGCTGCACATGGGCCAATAAAAGCAACTTTACAGCCGGGGTGTTCTTTCTTGATTAAACGACCGGTCAATACCATAGGAGTTAAAGCCATGCTTATACACTCGGCAAATTTCGGGAATTCCTTTTTTGCCATGACTGACCACGCAGGACAGCACGATGTACCCATGAAAGGTAATTTTTTCTCCTCTACGACTTCATTAATAAAATCTTCGGCCTCTTGCAACGTACATAAATCAGCACCGATAGCAACTTCTACTAAATCATGAAATCCCAGAGCTTTGAAGGCCGCGCGCATTTTTTCAGGAGTTAAACTCTTCCCGAACTGACCAGCAACTGCCGGAGCTATTGCAGCATAAACGGGAGTATCGCTCCTGATTGCTTGAATACATTGAAAGATTTGCGCTTTATCAGCTATAGCACCGAACGGACAATTTGCGAGACACATTCCGCAAGACACGCATTTTCCTTGATCAATATCTGCACGGCCATATTCGTCGGATCTAATAGCTTTCATTCCGCAGGCTTTTGCGCAGGGTCGTTCCATTCGTAAAATTGCTCCGTATTGACAGACTCCCATACAGCGGCCGCACTTGATACATTTTGACTCGTCTATATGGGCTTGACCTTTATCGAAATAAATAGCTTCTTTCGGGCAGACTTGACTACACGGACGAGCTAAACAGCCTTGACACTGATTAGTGATTACTACTTTGTTGTCAGGGCATGAATGACACGCAAATTTTATGATATTTATTAACGGCGGCTGATAATATTTTTCAGGATGTACGCACTCTTCAGCACCCAGTGAGACCGGCGCATGTTCAGCGGCTGATCTTTTAGGCAAACCCATAGCGAGCCGCATTCTTTCTTCAATTATTGCACGTTCAAGAAAGACGCTGTCACGATAACGCGAGACTTCACCCGGAATTATTCTATACGGGATTAATTCCATTTCTGATAAATCGCCTTCTTTGTAGTTATATGAAAGTTTTGCAACCTCCGTGAAAATTGCTCGGCGAATATCATTTATAGACGTATGAATTCCCCTCATTCCCATTTTTATGGCCTCCTTTGATAAAAGAATAAATTTTTTAT
>CAJOEQ010000126.1 GCA_905233515.1 uncultured Synergistales bacterium | reverse complement strand
AAATCTCAGAGGCCGCAATTTCTTGACTCTAATGGACTTCACGACGGACGAAATAAATTATTTATTAAATTTAGCTGCTGACTTGAAAGCAAAAAAACGCGCGGGGATTCGCGGGAATTCTTTATCAGGAAAAAATATCGCGTTATTATTTGAGAAGGCATCAACACGGACTCGCTGTGCATTCACTGTAGCATGTGTTGACGAGGGAGCGCACCCGGAATTTCTCGGGAAAAATGACATTCATTTAGGCGCAAAAGAAGATCTCAAAGATACTGCGCGGGTACTTGGCCGAATGTTTGACGGTATAGAATTTCGCGGATTCAAGCAAGAGACAGCCGAGACTCTAGCAAAATATTCGGGCGTGCCGGTTTGGAACGGTCTGACTGATATAGATCATCCCACTCAAGTTTTAGCGGATTTCTTGACTCTGCGTGAAAATTTCGGAAAACTTCAGGGCTTGAGACTCGTTTATTTAGGCGATGGACGTAATAACATGTCAAATGCTTTAATGATAGGCTGTGCAAAAATGGGAGTAAATTATGTAGTCTGTTCACCTAAGGAACTCGAACCCGATAAAAATTTGCTCGAAAAATGCCGTCAAATCGCTACTCATTCAACAATTGAAATAATTAATCAGCCTTTAGAAGCCGTAAAAGGTGCGGACGCTCTATATACTGATGTATGGGTCTCAATGGGTGAAGAGGCTTTAAAAGAAGAACGCTATAAATTATTGCAGGGCTGGCAAATTAATTCACAAGTTATGCAGGCGACTGGGAAGGACTCGACAATATTTTTGCATTGTTTACCGGCTGTTAAGGGCTGTGAAGTTACAGAAGAAGTATTTGAGTCAGAACGCTCAAAAGTTTTTGACGAGGCAGAAAACAGAATGCACACGATAAAAGCTGTAATGGTGGCGACTCTGGGAGCATGACCGATAAAACAAGCACGAGAATAAATTTACGCGGAAGACTCGACTCACTGAACGCAGAAATAATATTTTTGCAAACTCTCACAGATAATCAAGAATTTATTTCAGATTTGGAGCAGATACGAGAAATTATACGCAAAATTCAATCATGCGAGGCGCGAAACGAAATTTTTAGCGATAAATTAATTTTATTCGGACTTGACGAAGACGAAATACATAAACGCTCACACAACCCAGCAAAATTTTACGGACTCGGGCATATTTTGCCATGTTACGAAATGGGCAGGCTTTCAGCAAGTATAAATTTACTGCGGACTCTTGTGCGTGAAATTGAGTTAATTTCCTGTAAAACTTTCATAAATGACGAGTTAAGACTCAATCATGTGCTTAACAGATTAAGCAGCGCGCTATATATTATAATTTATAAATATTTACCTGAAGGCTATAACAAAATAATAACTTTCAGTAAATCAAGTAATATTAATTTGAAAGAAGGCAAATGATTTCATGAGCAAATATAAATTTGAGACTCTACAATTACACGTAGGACAAGAGACAGCTGACCCAGTAACGGACTCGCGGGCTGTTCCGATTTATGCAACTACTTCATATGTATTCAAGGACTCAGCGACTGCGGCGGGAAGATTTGCTTTAACTGAACCGGGCAATATTTACACGCGTTTAATGAATCCTACAAATGATATTTTCGAGAAAAGAATCGCGGCACTTGAGAACGGGGCGGGGGCTTTGGCTGCTGCGTCAGGATCGGCGGCTATAACTTATGCGGTACAAAATATAGCTACTGCGGGATCTCACGTTGTATCATCTACAAATCTTTACGGCGGGACGTTTAATTTATTCGCTAATACTTTACCCGAACAAGGCGTAACTGCAAGTTTTGTAGACCCTTCAGAGCCTGAAAATTTTGAGAAAGCAATCAAGCCCGAGACAAAATTATTATATGCTGAGACTCTAGGGAATCCGAATTCAGATGTAATTGACATTGAGTCAATAGCGAAAATTGCTCATAAACACGGACTCCCGCTTGTGATTGATAATACTTTTGCGACTCCGTTTTTATGCAGACCGATTGAATACGGGGCTGATATAGTAGTTCATTCAGCTACAAAATTTATCGGCGGTCATGGTACAGTAATGGGCGGAGTCGTTGTCGACGGCGGTAATTTTGACTGGGCACAAAATGACAAATTCCCGGGACTCTCAAAGCCTAATCCTTCATATCATGGAATAACTTTCACTCAAGCAGCGGGCAAATTAGCATATATTATAAAATTGCGCACAACTTTAATGCGTGATCAGGGAGCTTGCATATCTCCTTTTAACTCGTTTTTGTTGCTGCAGGGACTTGAGACTCTTTCACTCAGAGTAGAAAGACACGTAGAGAATGCGCTGAAAGTTGTAGAATTCTTAAAGAATCATCCTAAAGTAGCAAAAGTAAATCACCCGTCTTTAGAATCAGGTAAACAGGGCGAATTATACAAAAAATACTTCCCGAACGGCGGCGGCTCAATTTTTACATTTGATATTAAGGGTAATGCTGACACGGCCAAGAAATTCACCGAGAGTCTAAAATTATTCTCGTTATTAGCGAACGTTGCCGATGTTAAATCTTTAGTAATTCACCCGGCATCAACTACTCACTCGCAACTATCAGAGCAGGAATTATTATCTTGCGGAATTAAGCCTACTACTATAAGACTTTCAATAGGAACAGAACATATTGATGACATTATAGAAGATTTAAAGAATGGCTTTGACGCTGTGAAATAAATTTATTACTCATTCGGATTCTGGCTCTCATTTTCCGGATGAGTATTTTTTTGCTGAATTATTAACGAGATAAACACGATAAAAGCTCCCAGCGAAATAAACACGTCTGATAAATTAAATCTTAAATCAAGCAAAAACGGGAATTCTATCCAGTCAATTACATAGCCGCAAAAAATTCTCTCGATTAAATTCGACAATGCCCCGCCTGAAATCAAAGCAAGCCCCGCACGAGTAATTTTATTGATTCTCGCAAATAAGCACACTAAAAAAATTATCACGCAGGCAATCACAGCAAGAGTCAAAGCAAGTCCCGGAAAATCTCTCATTATTCCGAAAGCTACTCCGGGATTAGTGCTTAAATTTATATAATCACGCAAAAAATACCGCGCTGAATTCTCAATTATTAAGCATGAAATTATTATCGTGAAAGCTAAAAGCAAAATTTTTGAATCCCCTTAGCGACTCCGTCATCATCGCATGAACTTGTAATATAATCTGCTGCGTTTAGTGCCTCTTGACAAGCGTTTTGCATTGCGACTCCGACTCCTGCTGATTTAATCATGCTTATATCGTTAGTGCCGTCTCCAAATGCCATTACTGAATTTATATCAAGTTTTAAATATTTTGCTAAAAATTTCAAAGCATCGCCCTTATTCGCGTTTGGGTCATTAATTTCGATATTATTAGGCACTGAAGTTGTAAATAAATTATGCGGAAATACAGCAGGAAGTGAACGCAATAACTCAAGACGCAATTTATTATCAAGCGTTAAAATCAGCATTTTCTGAACGTCCATTTTTTGATTTAATAGAAATTCGCTCATGTTGTCAACAGTTTTGCGTGAAGTCTTTATCATTGTGTACTGCCATTCACCTATAGTAAAATCTTTCGCAGTCTCGTAAAAATCGCGTCTCATATAGCCCTGACTGTTTATAATGCAATCGTAAGCAATCCCCGGGATCTCATCAAAGACTCGAGCCATCAAAGCAGCCCGCTTAAAAGGTATCTCAAATTTTGCGATTGATTTATTTTGCTTTACGTCAAAAATTTCTGCTCCGTTGAGTGTTATAGCATAATTAATCAAGCCTGAATTTCTTAATTTTTCGTGAACAATGCTCCAAAATCGCCCGGTCGTCGGCACGAGTTCAATTCCCATTTTTGCGGCACGTTCTAGAGCGTCCATATTTGCCGGCGTTATTTCTTTTTTCGAGTTAAATAATGTATCATCAAGATCAAACGCGATTAATTTTATATCTGACATTTTTTAAAGCACCTCGATTATTATAGGCATTACACATGAATATTTACAAAAATTTTTTAATGCGTGAATGTGGGAGGCACCCCGCCCGAGAATTCCTGCGATTTCGTATATTTACAGATAAATTTATACATTCCACGCCTTTAGACCTTCATTTA
>CAJOEQ010000125.1:4244-5274 GCA_905233515.1 uncultured Synergistales bacterium | reverse complement strand
GGAATTAAACACGTACCCATTAAAGAACTTCAGGAGAAAGCATATTCACTTGTCGGCAGGCCTGATGATCTTCAATGGAAGGATAAAGTTGTAGCGATTCTTGAAGCAAGAGACGGGACAATTTTAGACGTTGTGCGCGAGATTAAGCCCTATGAGGTTTAAAGCGTAAGAGTTTATAAAAAAATTTTTGCTCTCTCGTATTAATTGCGAGGGAGTTTTTTTTTTAGCAAGAAATTAAGATATAATACTAAATTATTTCATTTAGATTTAGGAGGCTTTATCATGCAAGAATATAAAGAAGTTGACGTAGGCGGCTATAAAATAAGAATCAAAAAATTTGATTATAATACCCCTGAGGGCTGGGAAGCATGGAAACGCGAAACGTACGGATCTATACAAGATGAATCTTTTGTGAGACCTAGAGACGCGTATATTATTCCTGATTGCGAAGTCGATAATATGAATATAGGGCAGCCTAAACGCAAATTCAATAGTAGAGATGAATGGGAAAAATGGGTAAATGATACATCGGGGTCAATAACTGATGAAACTTTTACAGCACCTGAAGACGCATATATATTAACAGATTATGAAAAAAGTATATTATCTAGATGCTAATATTTGCATATTTCATTTAAGAAAACCGGGCGGGATTGTTACTCGAAAAATTAACGCGTTAGAGCCTGAAATAATAAAGATTCCTGTAATATAAGCGAATTCTCACGCATTGACGGGCTTATGCTTGACGACTGGACTCAATAAAAAAATTGCAGCCCCGTTATTTCACGAGAACTGCAATAAAATAATTATTTATTTCTTAAGTCTCCTGTTAATTTCTTCAAATTCTAGTCTCATTGCTCCACTCTCAAAAATTTTTAACTCCGGCATCTTTAACGCATTAATCGTGTCAAATAAACTCAATCCCGAATGAATAAGCCCGCGCAATTCTCCCGAACTCTTGACAGTTTTATAAGTATTCTCGGCCAAGTCTCTATTTAATTTCAGGCTTTTAATACTTTCAAGCGTTGCC
>CAJOEQ010000125.1:0-4151 GCA_905233515.1 uncultured Synergistales bacterium | reverse complement strand
CGGCTTTTATTTTTTGCGTCGCGCTGTAGTGAGTCGGCCTCTTTTATGATTGCTGATAAATTAGGCTTGTAGGACGAGTCAATTTTATTAATTAATTCTTCCTGAGTGTAAATTAATAAATCATTCAAGACTAAATATAAACCTGAATAACGGCGTGTAATGTCAAGGCTGTTAGAGTCATTCTGCGCTAATTCTTCAAGTTTTACGACAATTTTTTTAACGTTGTCGAATACTATAGCATTTTGCAGTAAATCATCGCCGGTAACTGAATTCATTAAGATTTCAACCTGTGAAGCGTCCAAATCAAGACCGATATTTTTTAGTGATTCAGCAAGTTTTTCATTTATAATCGCTAAAGACTCCTCACTTGATTTTATTTCGTGTTCGATTTCGGCGATTCTTTTCTCGGCTTTCTCCTTAGTCATTCTCCAGAATAACACGTAATAATTGCTGTCAGGTGCAGTGATTTTCTTATTGCGCAGTGAGTCAAGTTCGACTCTCAATTTTGCGATTTTCACGCGTAATTCTGAAGCCTCATGACGCATTTGCCCGGCCTCACCGTTAATTAATATGCTTAGTGCTGAGTCAAGTAATTTATTAATTTTCCCTGCATTGCTCCGTTTATCTTCTCCGAACCATGCGCTATTTGGCAAAGAGTCTTGTTTATCTCTTAATTCCAGCGCGTTATTTAGTGAACTCGTTAATTTGTCCCAGTTTTTAGCAATATTTTCGGGTAATATTTCTTGTTTAGTTCCTGAGTCTTGAGTTTCGCCGTCATTTGTCCCGAAAAAATAATCCCAGTAAGCCCCGAAATATCCTGTCCATGATTCAGCAAAACAAGTTTTTGCGCTCATTAAGGTTAATGCAATAAATAAACCTGCTAGAAATTTTCCCCTCATTATAATAGCTCCTCCCTTGTCTGTGATAAATAAATCTCGTTATAAATTGCGTTCGACTTTAATAAATCTTCATGAGTTCCGACCGCTTTTATTTCTCCGTCATCCATGACGATAATTTTATCAGCCTCCTGAACTGATAATATACGCTGTGCAATTATAATTTTAGTAGTACTAGGCAGATAATTTTTTAATCCTGAACGTATAAGCGCGTCCGTATGAGTGTCTACTGCACTTGTTGAGTCATCAAGAATTAAAATTTTAGGCTGCTTTAAGAGTGCTCGGGCAATGCAGAGTCTTTGTTTTTGTCCGCCTGATAAATTTGTGCCGCTTTGTTCAATATAAGTATTATATTTTTCTGGTAATTTCTCTATAAACTCATCAGCACGGGCGATTTTGCAGACTTCTATAATTTGCGAGTCAGTTGCTTTATCATTGCCCCATAATAAATTATCGCGTATAGTTCCTGAGAAAAGCTCATTTTTTTGCAGCACTAAAGCGATATTATTTCTCAATGAGTCTAAATCATATTCTTTCACGTCATGACCGGAAATTTTTATAATCCCGTTTGAAGCGTCATAGAGTCTCGGTATTAATTGTATTAGCGTCGTCTTTGATGATCCAGTCCCGCCGATTATTCCAATTGTAGAGCCTGATTCTATGTGAAGATTTATATTTCTGAGTGCGTAGAGTCTTGAATTTTGCGTGTTGTGAGTGATGTCATTATGAGAAATATTTTGCTGTTCTCTTGCTGAATTATATATAAAATTTACGTTTATAAAATCTACTTCCCCGCTTGAAATTTCTTTAATGCCGTTAACCGGGCTTGTTAGTGCCGGCCTTTCTCCCTCTTCTAAGACTTCAACAATACGCGCCGCGCTCTCTCTTGCAAGAGTTATCATTACAAGCACCATCGATAAACGCATAAGACTCCCTAAAATTTGCATTCCATATGTAATTAACGACGAAATTTGCCCGATATTCAAATCAAGCCCGCGACTCGTGATTATTTTATACGTTCCATAATACAAAATAAATATCATGACTACATATAAACAAAATTGCATCATGGGATTATTCAGAGCTAAAATTTTTTCAGCCACTGTGAAATCTTTGCAAAGAGACTCGGCAGCTTGTGAAAATTTTTCTTTCTCGTAATCTTCACGGACAAAGGCTTTAACGACTCTGACTCCGCGTATATTTTCCTGAATGGAATTATTTAATTTGTCATATTTCTTGAATAATTTTCTGAATGTCGGCATAGCCCACCGAGCCACGCAATAAAGGCCAAGTCCTAAAAATGGAGCAGTCAACAAAAAAATTAGTGCGATCCTTCCGCCCATGATTAACGCCATTATAAACGAGAATACAAGCATTAGGGGGCCTCGAATTGCTGTACGTACAATCATCATATAAGCCTGCTGAACTCCTGACACATCAGTTGTGAGTCTCGTAACAAGTGATGCAGTAGAAAATTTATCAAGATTTTCAAATGAAAATTTTTGTATAGACTTGAATAAATCACTGCGCAAATTTTTAGCAAATCCGCATGAGGCAGTCGAGCAAGCATTACCCGCAATTATCCCGAATAAAAGCGAAAAGAAAGCCATTACTACGAGAATTACGCCGTATTCAAGCATTATCGCAAAATCACAGCCTTCACGAATTTGATTCACAAGTTTTGCTACAATGAAGGGAATTATACACTCCATCACGACTTCACAAGAGACGTAAAACGGAGCTTCTAAAGACGGCTTTTTATATTCGCGGACACTTGCTAATAATTTTCTGTACAAAATTTATTTCTCCTGATTTAATAATTAATATAAACTCGTAAAAATTTCCTTCTCAATAATAATTATTATAAAATATTCTGATTTGTAAGTGATTCTATTTCAGGGATGTGAATTTTTTGCGAATAACAATTTTAACAAATGGGCCGGGCGAATTATGGGGATGGGTTCGGCCTGTTGCGACTGAATTAAGAAAACGCGGGCATTCTGTATCATTATGGATTTTGCCGTGTCAATTTGCTTCAGGTCATGAGAGGCGGGCGGCTTCATTGCTTGCTGTAGATAAATTAGAAGGCCCTGCAGGTGCGTCAAAAATTTGGCGTGATTTAACGCTTGAGAAAACTGACGCAGTTATTCAATTGGGCGGTGATATTATGTTCGGTCAAAGACTCGCAAAGAGTGCAAATGTTTCACTGACTTGGTACTCATACGCTCCGAAAAATATAAAATTTTCAGGTGTAAGAATTCTCACAGCCTATCAAAAACAGGCCGGAAATCTCGGAAAAGTTCAAGCAATCGGGGATTTAGTGAAAGACGCTTTGCAGATGGATTTGAACGAGTCAGAAATAAAAAAATGGGACTGGCCGAAAGATGAGAACTCACCGAGACTGTTAATTTTGCCGGGGAGTCGTCCTATGATTCGATCTGCTGTGCTTGAATGGGTCTGTGAAGTACATAAATTTTTACGCGCTAGAATTCCAAATATAAGAGTCCGCGCCCTGTTTTCTCGTTTTATGCCCGAGTCAGAGCTTGAAATTTGGCAAAAAGCAGGCTTAAATCCCGTCATATCAAATGCAGGTGTAGCAATGAGACAAGCCGATTACGCATTAACTCAGCCGGGGACAAATACTTTTGAGATGATGCACTGCGGACTTCCGGGACTCGTTATAGCTCCTGAAAAATTTTCGCGATTTGTGCCTTTATCGGGAGTGTTAGGAATCCTCGCGAATCTTCCTATACTTGGCCGGAAATTGCGGAAAATAGGCGCGTTACGTGTAATAAAACGCTGGAACGGTGTAATTTCTCTTCCTAATAGAATATCGGACAAAAAAATTTTAAATGAAATGTACGGAGATATAACGCCTCTTGACGTAGCGAATTCAATTTGTGAAGACATTACGAATCCTGAAAAGCTGAAATTTACTCACGACGAATTATTAAAATTGTCAGGTCAATCCGGCGCAGCTTCTAGGTTGTGCGATATTGTTTTGTCAGGCGGTCAATCGTGAAAAATTTTCTTAGACTCTCTAAATATGTGCGTAAATACTGGCTAAAACTTTTCTTAGCTGTAATATTTATGATTCTTTCAGCAGCTTTGAATGTTTTGCCGCCCTATTTATTTAAAAACGTTGTTGATGACGTATTATTTTCGCGCGATTTATTCATGTTGAATATTATTTGCGTGGCTCTTGTCGTGATATTTGGACTCAAGGCTATTACTACATATTATCAGCGTTATTTA
>CAJOEQ010000124.1:4302-6521 GCA_905233515.1 uncultured Synergistales bacterium | reverse complement strand
ATGACGGAGGATTCTTCCGTCAGCCCCTGCTGAGGCATAGTGATAACAGTACTCATAACAGTCTCCTTCTGTCAGATATTCATGACGCGTTGATTTAAATACGTTAGCTGAATATAAAAATTCACATCCCGGCCAGCCTGAAGAAGCACACCAGCCCAGAGCATCATAATAATAAATGTTCATATCCGGGTCAGTATCTTCAACTACGAAAGCCGCCCCTTCTGTTAAATATTGATTATAGGACATCCAGAAATAACCGCCATCGCCCCAGTATGTTCCCCATGAATTTTTTATCAGCCATGCGCCGTCTATGCCCGGATCTGTTGAGAAATTTTCTCTTGAATAATTATCGTCCCAGCCTACTATTTGTACAGCGTGATTTATTGATTTTTCTGTTGTGTAAAAAGCTGTTCCGTTTGATGAAGTCTTATTATAAGCAGTAGAATCACTATTATAATGTACTACGACTGAGCCGTTTTTCATGATTCGCTGCTTTACTATATCCCGCTGCGTTTTTGACTCGTTTACGTTTATAGTGCCGTATCTGTCTAAATAAAATAAATCACGAAGCCTTAAAATTCTTGGATATTCTTCCGGCGTTGCTTTTGAAGGTATAGTCTCTACTTTCGGATATGGTAGTGAAGTCTCTAAAACCGGCCCGGCGAGTCTAGAATATAATGCTGCTGAATAAAGCGGATTGCCTCCGTGATTCATTACTGAACTATATGAAGAACTTGTCATGTTATATAGTGCCTTAGACTTATCGGAATTCTTGAATGTATACCAAGCTAAATGCATTTCTGATAAATCAAGTTCAGAACCGCCGTTCATTAAATAATTCGACTCCATTGCTCCCATTGCAGCATGTGCCCAGCAAGTCCCGTATTGTCCCTGACTTTTTACGCTTGTAATGTAACTTTTGCCGCCGACATTTCTTAAATCATATTTATCAGGAATAGCAAGAGGCCTTACTCTTGAATCTGAGTCCTCACGCGGGGGATTCTTAGCTAAATATGATAAATCTACAGGGAATGGCACGTAACCATTTGGGTATTTGTCTTGTTTTGTGCTGACTTTATCTTCATTTAGAGACTTCCGCCATTCTAGGAATTCTTTAGATAATGGAGCATCTACTAATTGAGGCTCTGACTCGGCCAAGACAAAATTTGCGAACGATAATATAATCGCAACAGCAATTATTGAACGCTTAATCAATCTTTGCATATAAATCACTCCTTAAAAAAATATACATGGTATTAAATAATTTTCGGCATGAGTGAATTATAATATTAAAAAATTTTTCCAGAAAGGCATAAATTTATGAGATTATTTATTACTACTTTGTCATTATTGAGCGTTATAAGTTTCGGTTATGCCCTCGCAGGTTACGGCGGGACAATGTTAGGCTATGCAATGAGAACAGATTATGTATTTTTCGGACTCACGGGCGGATTTGTCTTTGCGGGAGTCGCGTTATTTTTATGGTATAAACATAGACGCGAATTTTTTGATTATGATGATGATAACAAGAAAGATTCTTAAAAATTTTTGCGGGAGTCTCGTATAATGCAAAATCTTGCTAGTTCAATTCTTGAATGTTATAAAATTTTACGCGAAAAAATTAACTCGTTGAGCTTTTCACATCCTGTAATGCAAGTATATAACCCTTTAAATTATGCGTGGGACGGTCTCGAGAAATTCACAAAAAAATTAAACTCTCAAGTCCGCGCCGTCTTTATCGGAATGAATCCCGGCCCGTTCGGTATGGCTCAAACTGGAGTCCCCTTCGGCGAAATTGACTCAGTTAAAAATTTTCTCGGAATTAACGAAATTTCTATAAATCGCAATTTATTAAATGAACACCCTGACTATTTAGTGAAGGGGCTTGATTGTCCTAGAAGTGAAGTCAGTGGCCGCCGACTCTGGGCATTATTCAGGGCTCATTATGAGAACGAGACAAATTTTTTTAATGAGTGCTTTGTGTTGAATTATTGCCCGTTGTTATTCTTAGCAGCAAGTAAAAACAATCACGCAAGAAATTTGACTCCTGACAAGTTAATTAAATCTGATAGAGAAAAATTATACTCGCTTTGTGATTCTTTTTTAAGAAGTGTTATAGAAATTATTAGCCCTGAATTCGTAATCGGTATAGGAAATTTTGCAGAGTCAAGAGCGCGGGAGTCCCTCAAAAATTTAAATCTCACTATAACAAAAATTTT
>CAJOEQ010000124.1:0-4156 GCA_905233515.1 uncultured Synergistales bacterium | reverse complement strand
ATTAGGAGAAAAAATATCATGAATTATGAAGACACAAGCAATTTTTTACGAGTTCGCGCATTAATCAGCGGGCGGGTTCAGCATGTCGGCTTTCGTTACTGGGCATGTGAACAGGCTGAGAGACTCGGACTCACTGGGACTGTAGAAAATTTATTAGACGGCAGAGTCGAAGTAGTTTTTCAGGGGAAGCCCGAATCTGTTCAGGAAATGAAAGCAAAATTAAAGCACGGCCCATCACTCGCAATCGTCCAGCAAGTTATATTTTATAATGAACGAGTCAAGAATAACGAAACTTTTTTTGAATCATTATATTAAATAAATTTAACTGTGTGATATTATTTGCTTTACGAGGTGAAAAATTTAATTGAACGAAATTAAGCAAATTCTACGAGAACTCCATGATAATAAAATTTCAGTTGATGAGGCCTATTTAATGCTCAAAGAAAAACCATTTGAAGATATAGGCTTTGCTAAAGTCGATTTACACAGGAAAATACGGCAGGGAGCTTCTGAAGTTATTTACGGTGCAGGGAAGACTCCCGAACAGATCGCAGCAATAATTAACGTAATGAAAGCTAATAATCAGAAGACTATATTAATCACGCGTTTATCTCAAGAGTCAGCAAATGAATTAAAGAATTTAGGCTGTGAAATCGAATATCATTCAGACGCTAAAGCAGGAATTTACGGACAAATCCCAGAATCAACGAGCAAAAATTTTATAATTGTCGCAACTGGCGGGACGAGCGATATTCCCGTCGCTGAAGAGGCAGCATTAACCGCTGAAGTACTCGGCAATCGTGTAACACGTTTATATGATGTCGGAGTCGCCGGTCTTCACCGCGTTTTATCTCACATTGACGAAATTATGAGCGCAAGTGTTATTATTGCAGTTGCAGGCATGGAAGGAGCTTTAGCAAGTGTTCTCGGAGGTCTGGCAGATTGTCCCGTTATTGCAGTTCCTACAAGTGTAGGCTACGGGGCATCATTCGGGGGAGTCTCGGCTTTGCTTGCTATGTTGAATTCTTGCGCGTCCGGTGTCTCTGTTGTAAATATAGATAACGGATTCGGAGCCGGTTATTTCGCAGGAATGATAAATAAAATCAGGTCAGAAGGAGAATTTACTTCATGAAAAAATTTTTGTGCGCCTGTTTAATCACGTTATGCGCCTGCAATATATTAAACGCTGAAGACTATGATATTTCAGGAAATTGGCTTGTTCACGGTGAGGGCTTTGTTGAAAAAAGTTTTGTGCGCTCAAGTCTCGAACTTGAAGGAAATATGACTCTCACGACTCGGACTCTTAGAGAAATAAGCCGCGATATTCAAGCCTTAATAATCGATAATGAGACAGTTACAAATTTATCAAATGAATTACTAGACAGCGATATGAAGGCTCTTACAGATTATAATATTCACATTAGACTAGACGCTACGGAACTCAATATTAAAGCGTGGGAAGAGTATTTATTAAATGGTATAAATATTCCCGTTTTGCTGCCTGAAATGAGACCGACAAATAATAATCCTTTCACACTTCCTGCTGTTACTTATGAGGGACTCACTTATCAAGTTACTTTCACTGGCATTGATTCAGGAACAGTAAAAATTACAGGTTATATTGATGTCGATTTAGTAGGAGATTGCGAAGTAAATTCGGACTCATCAATTTGGAGAGAAGGCACAAGCGAGCCGGCTCGTTCAAGTTCTAGCAGCGGTTGTAATTCAGGAATGGGAATATTTGCATTTGCTTTGTTATTAACGGGGGTGCTTAAATTTGTTCGGCACTGATATAGGTATAGACTTAGGAACAGCGACAGTATTAATATTCGAGAAAAGCCGCGGGGTTGTTCTTCGTGAGCCTTCAGTTGTAGCAATAGATCAAGATACCGGCGATATTTTAGCAGTCGGCTATGAAGCTAAAAGCATGGTAGGAAGGACTCCGGGCAGTATTATTTCAGTCAGGCCGTTGCGCGATGGAGTTATCGCAAATTATGAGATGACAGAAGCAATGTTACAGCATTTTATGAGGCGAGTTACTAAAGGCACGAAAAAATTTTTTAGAAATCGCGTAATGATTTGCGTTCCTTCAGGTGCTACGGACGTTGAAAGGCGTGCAGTAATAGAAGCTGCTTTAGAAGTCGGAGCAAAAGAAGCGTACTTAATCGAAGAGCCAATGGCAGCAGCAATCGGGGCAAATCTCGACGTTGAAGAGGCGCGCGGCAAAATGATTGTAGACATCGGCGGAGGTACAACGGACATTGCAGTCATTTCACTCGGCGGGGTTGTTGTCTCGAAATCTTTACGAATCGGCGGCGATAAATTTGACGAAAGTATTATGCGTTATTTGCGCCGTCAATATAATTTAGCAATAGGAGATCAGACAGCTGAAAATCTTAAAATCATGATCGGAACTTGTATGCCGCTTGAGCATGATATGAAAATGGTAGTTAAAGGCCGCGACTTAGTACAGGGACTCCCGCGTCAAATTGAAGTTACAAGCTCAGCTATAAATATGGCACTGGGCGAAATGATTCAAAATTTAGTTGACGGAATCAGAAATATTTTAGAGTCAACTCCGCCCGAATTATCAGCCGATATTATAGACAGGGGCATTGTCTTAACAGGAGGCGGCGCACTTCTGCGGGGACTTCCTGAATTAATAGCTCAACAGACCGGCATAAATTGCTTTACAGCTGAAAATCCTATGGAAAGCGTAGCACTTGGAACAGGTAAGGCACTCGCTGAAATGGACAAATTAAAGGAAACTGGCCGAAGTAATATGCTGATAAATTTAAAGAAGAGCGGAAAGCTGCGAATTTAAGCAAATTACTAAAAAGGGGGAATAATTTTTTATGCACAGGGGATTATATGAGGCCGCGTCGGCTATGTTAGTACAAGAAACAAATTTAGACGTTGTAACAAATAATCTTGCAAATGTCGATACACCGGGCTATAAACGAAGAGTCAGCGCAAATGCTGATTTCTCGGCTTTAATGGACAGAATCGAAAAGGTTTCAGAAGATTCAGCTACAAAAATTGCTACAATGTTCCCTGCTGATATGCCGTTTAAAGGCCGTCAAACTATAGGAACTATGGCACTTGCTCAAATTTTTTCAGAAGACGTAATGGACACTGCACCCGGAGTCGTCAAGACAACAGAAAATCCTTTAGATATGACAATAGACGGGAAGGGCTTTTTTGCTGTAGCTGACACTAACGGAAATACTTTTTATACTCGATCCGGAAATTTTACGCTGAATAATGCCGGCTCAATAGTTACACCGAACGGGATGACTCTACAGGGTGAAGGCGGAGAAATCACTATACCTGCAAACGCGTCAAAGATTCAAGTTATGCGCGATGGCCGAGTAATTGCTGATAATGCCGTTGTAGGTCAAGTAAATGTATTCAATTTCGATAATCCTACATATTTAAAGCATGAAGCAAGAAATTTATTAACTCCTACAGAACAATCCGGCGAGGCTCTACCAGTCGAAAATGTTAGAATCTGGGGCAGTACTCTAGAAATGTCAAATGTTGAAGTAGTTACAGAAATGGTCAGAATGATAGAAGCCCAGCGAGCTTATGAAGGAGCATCAAAAGCCTTAATGACTCATGATGAACAGACTCAGAAATTAATTACTTCATACAGCAGGGGTTAATAAAATTTTTTAATGGGAGGCAGAGAATAAAAAATGTTACGTTCATTATGGACAAGCGCGTCGGGAATGATAGCACAACAGACTCATTTAGACGTAGTAACTCATAACTTAGCAAACGTTAATACACAAGGATATAAAAAACGCCGTGCAGATTTTGAAGATTTAATGTATCAGATTAACAGAGAACCCGGCGCACCCGTTGAGCCAAATTCAGTAGTTCCAACCGGTGTACAGGTCGGACTCGGTACAAGAGTAACAGCGACTCCAAGTTTTATGGTACAAGGAAATTTTCAGATAACAGACGGCCCGCTTGACTGGGCAATAACTGACGACACGGCATTTTTTCAGGTTACTATGTCGAACGGCGAAATCGGTTACACTCGCGGAGGATCTTGGCAAATCGACGATCAAGGCCAAATTGTTAATGAAGACGGCTTATTATTAGAACCTGCTATAACAGTGCCGAATAACGCGACGGAGATTCAATTATC
>CAJOEQ010000123.1 GCA_905233515.1 uncultured Synergistales bacterium | reverse complement strand
CTTGAATTGAAAGAAGTATAGGCACATTAGGAGGCGGAAATCATTTTATCGAAATTGATAGATCATCAGACGGGACAAATTATCTTGTTATTCATTCAGGCAGCAGAAATTTAGGTAAACAAGTCGCATGTTTATATCAAAATTTAGCAATAGATTTAGACAGCGGCAAAGAGAAATATTTTCAAGAAAGAGACGAGATAATAAGGACTTATAAAGAACAGGGCAGGCGTAAAGAAATCCAAGAGGCTTTAAAAAATTTGCGATGTGAAACACAAAAAAATACAATGCCTGAAGATTTATGTTTCTTGCAAGGGAAGTATTTAGATAATTATTTGCATGACATGGAAATTTGCCAAGAATTTGCCCGTAAAAATAGAGAAAAAATAGCTGAAATTTTGCTTGATAGAGTCGGAATATCTGGCGGCGATTCATTTCATACTATACACAATTATATAGACACTCAAGAAATGATTTTACGCAAAGGAGCTATAGCAGCTCATGAGGGCGAAAGGGTGCTAATTCCTATTAACATGAGAGACGGCTCAATTTTAGCAGCAGGAAAAGGAAATCCCGATTGGAATTATTCAGCTCCTCACGGTGCGGGGCGTTTGATGTCAAGAAGTCTAGCAAAGGAAAAATTAAACTTGGCCGATTATTCACAAAGTATGTCGGGAATTTATACAACTTCAGTCAATGAAAGCACATTAGACGAGGCTCCTATGGCGTATAAATCACTTGATGACATTGTTGACGTAATTGCTCCTACTGTAGATATTATTGAGATTTTGAAGCCGGTCTATAATTTCAAAGCCTCGTGATATAAATATTTATATGTCTTTCTGTCTTGATTGCTAAATTCTCTCATGAAAATTTTTATATCGTCCGGAGTGTCTAAATCCTGCAGAGTGTCAGCAAATTTATACGAGATTCCCGAATCTTTTAATTTCATGACTGTAGAATCTAACACGCTTGAATTACCCCATTTTGATTCTGAAATATTAAAGACTTCGGGAATAAATTTTCTCATGCCTATCAGCCAGTAACCGCCGTCTTTTGAAGGAGCTATTACTACATCACTATGATTTAACGAGTCAAAAGCACGTTTTATATTTTCATGTCTCAATGAGGGAATATCAGAGCCGATTAATACTACACGATTATAGCCATTATAAAAAATTTCTTGCATGGCATTATTCATTTTTTCGCCGAGATTGAGTCCCGATTGCTGCCTTAAGATAAAATTTTCAGGGATAAAATTTTTATAATTATTTATATCGCCGCTCCCTGTCCAGTAAAGAAATATTTTTATATCATCGCTTAATTTCACGATTTCCGAGAAAATATCAGCCCACATCATAACGTGCAATTTTTCGCGCTGATTCTCGTTCAATAAATTTGCGAGCCTCGTTTTAGTCTCTTGACCTATGGGAAGCCTTGAAAAAATTATAATAGCCTGCTTATTTTCTGCCGTCATATAACAACCTCAAAAATTTTGTAGGAATCCCGATTATATACAAAAATTTTATTACGTTCATTTTGAGCCACGTTTTAAATCGCCCGTTATTTATATATCGCCGTGCTGAAGTCCCGATTTTGCTGTCAAGTGCGCAAATAAAGCCCTGTTTATGAAAATTTTTCAATCGCCGCGAAAATTCCCAGTCTTCCATTAAGGCCAAATCCGCAAAGCCTCCAAGCTCGAAAAAAATATCACGTCTCAAGAATAAGCCCTGATCCCCGAAAATCAAACAAAAATTTTTGCCCCTTGTGTGAGAAGTCCTTGCTATGAAATTCATAAATTTATCGTGTGAATCATAGAAATATAATTTAAAGAATCCGCCGATAAAGCCATTTTTTATAGCTTGTATTATATCCTGAATGCTTGAATTTGCAGGGATCGAGTCAGCGTGAAGAAACCATAAAATATCGCCGGTTGAAATTTTCGCGCCCTCGTTCATTTGAGCAGCCCGCCCCGAATGAGCTTTTACAATTTTTAAGCCGTCAAAATTTTTTATTTTCTGCAATGTCCCGTCAGTGCTGCCTCCGTCCGAGATAATTATTTCTTTATCGCCTTTGAGATTCTCAAGCAAATTTATTAATTTATTGATTCTAGCTGACTCATTAAGAACAGGGATTATTATAGAGACTTTCACTTTATGCCGTAGCACCTCCGCAGCTTGAACCGCTCCCAGCTGTACAGGCGTAACAATGATTAGCAAATTTTATTTTACGTTTATGAATCTCGTAAAGCTCGCTTATATTCTGAACGCCGTTAATTGTGAGATTCAAGACTTGATTAAAATCGCAGTCGTATAATTGCCCGTCCCAGCCTACAGAGAGTTGAAATCTACACATCATATTTTCAAGCGCGGCAGGATTGAACGAGTCATATAATTTTCTCATGTATTTATCATAATTATTAGTGCGTTTCAAGAAATTTTCAAATCGTCCGAGCGGGTTATTAGTCAACGCAAATAAATGAGTGAATGAGATTCCATAATCTGACATTAAGCGCGTTTTATATTGCTGCTCTAACTCGTCTTGATTAGGAGGTAAGAAAGCACCGCCGGGGTTATATACTAGATTCAAAATTAATTTCTCGTCAATTCCGTAGCCCAGTGAATTTAATTTTTTGAGCATTGATATTATTTTCTTGAAAGTCCCTGAGCCTCTCTGTTTATCGCAGTCATTTTCTGAATAATAGGGCAATGACGCAACAATTTCAACGTGTCTATCTGCTAAGAATTCAGGAATGTTAATATATTCTTTCTCATGCAAGATAACAAGATTGCTTCTGACTATAACATGAATTCCCGTTTTTACAGCCTCATCAACGAGCCAGCAAAAATTTTTATTCATTTCAGGAGCACCGCCGGTAATGTCAAGAGTCTCAAAATTTGGCAAAACTCTTAAAATATGCTGCATTGTCTCACGAGTCATTATTTCAGTGCGATTCGGCCCCGCGTCAACATGACAGTGCTTACAAGAAAGATTGCATAACTTCCCGACATTTACTTGAATAATTCTTAATTTTCCATGAGTAAATTTATAGTCGGGATTATCTATCATGCTTTCAAAATTTTTAATTATTTCGCTCAAAATGATAACCCTTTCGCTACGTTTTTCATTTGGACACCGTGAACTAAAGCCGCTCCGCCCCTCAAAGCACACGCAACGTGTACGGCCTCAGTCATTTGCTCTTCATTTGCTCCGTTCTCTAGACAACTTTGTGTATAAGCGTCAATACAATAAGGACATTGCACGGCATGAGCAACAGCAAGCGCAATTAATGCCTTTTCTCGTTTAGTCAAAGCACCTGACTCAAACACTGCACTGTAATATGACATAAATTTTTCCCATAAATCGGGCGCAAATTCTCCCATAGTCGCGAATTTTCCTAAGTCTTCAGGTTTATAATATGTCTCCATAAAATTTTTACCTCCTGTTTAAATTTTTAGCTGCAATAAAGCGATTAAAAAAATTACTTTTTGACGGCTGGCCATTCCCGAAAATTAAATCAAGCAAATGAATACTTTTATATTTCTTGTCAAGACTCATAGCAGAACGGCACGACGCGCAATAACTTATTATAACTTGTGAAGGGGACTCATTTGCACGCTGCCTCATGTATTCGCGGGATAATTTTATATTTCCAGTCGTCAAATATTTCACACCTCCGCAGCATTTTATTTGTGAGAATTCTTTAATATTTACGCCTAAAAATTTTAATAATTCCCGAACGCTTTTAATAATTTCATGATTACTTACGCATGAGTCCTGTATGCTGGCTTCGAGACCTGAATATTTATTTTTGAGCGACTCAGGCAATCCAAATTTTTGCATTAACGGCCATAGAGATAAAATTTCTCTGTTTTTGTCATATAATTTCCTGACGTTATAGCAATTTTGACAGGCTGTTATTACCGTGTGAGCTTTCATGTTATCGAGTTCATTTATAAGATTCTCGATTCTGAGCTGAAAAGTTTTAGAGTCGCCTATTAATTTTAACGGTTTTGAGCAGCAGGCAGTAATTA
The DNA here is from genome assembly GCA_905233515.1 of uncultured Synergistales bacterium. GTDB lineage: Bacteria > Synergistota > Synergistia > Synergistales > Aminobacteriaceae > JAFUXM01. The sequence continues at coordinate 138 of CAJOEQ010000123.1, read as the reverse complement.
TTCCGCAATCGCCTAATTTTCCGCGCAAATATTCACGAGTCAAGAAAATATATTCAGGATTATAACTCGTTAAGCTGCAGCCGGGCATAAATATAATATTTCCTGAAATGTCAGCACGTTTTAAAATTTTAGTGGCTG
>CAJOEQ010000122.1 GCA_905233515.1 uncultured Synergistales bacterium | reverse complement strand
GGACTCAAAAGCAAATAATATGGCAGTCCGTGCAAATGAATCAGGAAAAGCACAGCAAGGAGGAGCACCGGCGGCAATTTCTACAAATGAGAGCGAATCAGAAGACGATGACTCAAGCGATGACGAGTCAGAACTTGAAAACTTAGAACTCGAACGCGCTAGAATCCGTCAAAATCTCAACACTGAGCAGGATATATCAAAAAAAGAATCTCTACGTGTTGAGCTCCGTTCAGTCGAGAGTCAAATTAATCAGCTTAAGGCCGAATTAAGCAAATAATTTCGCGGAAAAATTTTTATGCCTTCTCGTAAATTATTCGGGAGGGCGTTTTTTATGTTTCTATGAATGATATAATTTTTTTATTCAGATTAAACATGAAAAATTTAAAAATGGGAGTAATTTATTATGCGTAAAATTTTAATCGGTCAAAAAGTTTTATTAATTCACTCAGACAACACGAAAAATTAATCATGAAAGCATTAATACTTAATTCCGGACTCGGTTCAAGAATGGGCGTTTTGACAAGTGAACAGCCTAAATGCTTAACTGAAATTAAAACCGGTGAGACTATTTTATCGCGTCAATTAAAGCAGCTTTCAGAACTGGGAATCACTGAAATTATTATTACAACTGGATATTGTGAAGGAGTCTTAATGAATTATTGCAGGACTCTTGATTTACCAGTTAATATTAAATTCGTGAATAATCCCGATTATAGAGAGACTAATTATATTTACAGTATTTATCTTGCGCGAGAATTTTTGCGGGATGACGATTTATTATTTATGCACGGTGATTTAGTTTTCGAGAATGAAGCAATTGACAAAATTTTAAGCGAATCCCGTTCAGTTATGGCCGTCTCTTCAAGCGTTCCATTGCCGGAGAAAGATTTTAAAGCAGTTATTGACTCAGATAATAAAATTCTCAAAGTCGGAGTCGAATTCTTTAATAATGCTCTCACAGCACAGCCGTTATATAAGCTCGCAAAAAATGACTGGCTTTTATGGCTCAATAAAATAGAAGAGTACTGCGAGTCAGATAATCGCAAATGTTACGCGGAAAAAGCACTAAACGACTTAGAAGGCCGGTGCAATATTTACGGGTGCGATTTAAGAAATTTATTATGTTCAGAGATTGATACGCCCGAAGATTTAGCAGTTGTCAGCTCAAGACTCAAAGAAATAGAGTCACGAACTGTATATATAGGCTTCTCAACAGATATAATTCACGCAGGACATATCGCAATAATCAAGAAAGCAAAGAGACTCGGAAAATTAATTATCGGCGTTCTATCAGATGAGGCTGTAGCAAGTTTTAAGAGATTCCCCCTTGTTACTTATCAAGACAGACTCGCAATGTTTGAGAATATTTCAGGAGTTTATAAAGTCGTTGAGCAGAAGACCCTTTCTTATCGTGAAAATTTAGAGATTTACAAGCCCGATATTTTTGTACACGGTGATGACTGGAGAAGCGGCTTTCAGAAACCTATACGCGATGAAGTTGTAAGCATTCTTGCAAGTTACGGCGGGCGGCTCGTTGAATTCCCTTACTCAAAAGATGATAGATTTCAAGAAATAGAGAATCGCGCGCGTTCTGATTTAGCAATGCCCGATATTAGACGAGGAAGACTCCGGCGGGAATTGGCTATAAAAAATTTTGTTACTGCTATGGAAGCTCATGACGGTTTAACGGGCTTAATCGTCGAGAACACTGTAATTTATCAAGACGGCCAGCCTAGACAATTTGACTCTATGTGGGTCAGCTCTCTATGTGACAGCACAGCAAAGGGCAAACCTGATATTGAACTCGTCGACATGACTAGCAGATTTAGAACTATTGAAGATATTATAGAAGTTACTACAAAGCCTATTATTTTCGACGGAGATACAGGAGGCCGCCCCGAACATTTTATATATACAGTCAGGACTCTTGAAAGACTCGGCGTTTCAATGGTAATTATAGAAGACAAGACGGGACTCAAGAAAAATAGTTTATTTGGCAATGAAGTTATACAGACTCAGGACTCAATCGAAAATTTTTCGGCTAAAATCCGAGCAGGTAAGAAAGCTCAGAAGACTAAAGAGTTTATGATTTGTGCAAGAATTGAGAGTCTTATTTTAGAGCGCGGACTCGATGACGCATTGACTCGTTCATTTGCATTTGTTGAGGCCGGAGCAGACGCAATTATGATACACTCACGCAGCAAAGACCCGGCGGAAATTTTTGCTTTTCTTGATAGATTCAGAGAACATGACAAAATCACACCGATTGTGTTAGTGCCTACAAGTTTTAATTCAGTCAAAGAAGAAGAATTTAAATCACGAGGCGCAAATATAATCATTTATGCAAATCACTTAATGCGGGCGGCTGTCCCGGCAGTTACTAAAGCAGCTGAGACAATTTTACGCTCTCACAGATCGCAGGAATGCGACAATTTTTTGATGCCGTTCAGGGACATTATTAGACTCATCCCTGCCCCTGAATAATATAAAGGAGGTATTAATCCATGTGCGGCAAAATGGGAAAAGATGTAGACCTTCAAGAGCGAGTCAGGCTTAAGAAGGCCGATCGGGAGGAGCTGTATTCTTTAGAACCTCCATTCCCGAAAACAAATTTTTTAATGGAGCTTTCTAATGTATGTAATCATGCGTGTATTTTTTGCGCTCATCAGAAAATGCGGCGGAAAGTCTCAAAAATGGACAAAGCGAAGGGCTTTGATATTTTGCGTCAGGCTTATGAGCTGGGAACTCGTGAAGTAGGATTTTATGCGACGGGAGAACCTTTTTTAGTGCCTGAATTACCGGAATTTATCGCTAAAGCAAAAGAAATCGGATATACTTATGTATATTTGACTTCTAACGGATCACTTGCTACTCCTGAAAGAATACGCGCTGTAATTGACTCGGGACTAGACAGTATAAAATTTTCAATCAATGCCCCGCAGAAAAAATTATATAAATTCATTCATGGCCGAGACGATTTTGACACAGTCATGAATAATTTGCGTTACTTGAATCAATACAGGCAGGAATCCGGCAAGAATTATAAAATTTACGTAACAGGAATCTTGACTCGCTTTACTGAAAATTTGCGGGACAAATATTTTGAAGTCTTTAAGGGTCTAGCTGATCAAATCGTGTTTAAATATGTCTATAATCAGGGCGGTTATATGCCTGAAATAGATAAATATTTGCGTTGTGATTGCGATGACGAAATTAAACGCCGCTGTAATTTGCCGTTCGATGCAATTTCTGTAACTCAAGAAGGTTATTTATCGCTTGAGAATGCTGACTACGAAAATATGTTAATCGTGGCTGATTTAAATAAAGTCTCGTTAAAAGAAGGCTGGTACGGCGAAAAAATGAAGGACATGCGCCGGCGTTTCATGGAAAATGATTTAGGCGGGACTCTTTGTGATGGCTGCGTTAATCACGAAAAACGACCAGCTAAAGCAATTATGCCGGAATGCTCAGACGTGAAAGGCGATTATATTTTTGATGACTCTCAAGTAAGAGAGAGACTCAAGAATTCAGATTTAACTGTTTATGTTCCTATGTCAGCTGATATAATTCACCCGGGACATATAAACATTTTAAAGACTGCCGCGCGTTATGGCCGAGTCATAGTGGGATTATTCAGCGATGAAGCAATTTCTTCATATAAGCCCAAACCATATATGAATTACGAACAGCGCAAAATCGTACTCGAAAGCATTAAATATGTCGATAAAATAGTCCCGCAAAAAACTAAAGACTATGACGAAAATATAAGAAATCTAAAACCTGATTTCATGGTACACGGTAAGGACTGGCGCGAGGGGCCTTTATCGGACGTTAGAGCAAAGGCAATCGCTACAATGTCAGAATGGGGCGGCCAAGTAATTGAACCCGATTACACTAAGGGCGTTTCTTCCAGCATGATACGCGGGCAGATACGTTAACAAAAATTTTTTGATGAGGTGCGAACAATGCAGAGAATATTAAACAATTATGACGAGCTTCAAGAATTATTAAACGCAGTAAACGGCAATATTTTATTTGTTCATGGAAAATCAGCACTTGAAAGATTTTCGCGGCTCTCTAGTTGCTTAAACTCTGTCAGTGACAGCAAAAAAATTATTCACTTCACGGACTTTAACCCTAACCCTAAACTTGAAGACGCAAAGAAAGCAGCTGCGTATTTCACGCAAAATAATTGCGTA
>CAJOEQ010000121.1 GCA_905233515.1 uncultured Synergistales bacterium | reverse complement strand
TATTCGAGGCATTAAGAGCTTAAATTTTAATATTTCAACTGAAATATAATTAATGGCTGACAAGTTATTACAGCTTATCAGCCAAGATATTTTTTTGCTTTCTTTCTCTACTCTAAGCCATATTCACGCAATAACTGCCTGTAACGCATTTCAACTTCGTCGACTCTAGGTTCTTGACGTTTAGGCGGCTGAGGTGTGCTTTTCGGGATTACTGCCTGAGGTACCGGCGCGCTGACTTGCTGGGCTGGGTGATGTTGTGCCTGCTGTTCTCTAGGACCTGAAGGAGTCTCGATCTCTTGATATTCTCTTCTTGCTAAATAAGACTCGTCCTGTTCAACAAGAAATAATCTCGGCCCCGTCGGGTCATTATCAGCTGCTGTATAACTTCCGCCGTGAGTAGGACATGAAGCAGTAGGAGCTTTACCCTTTGGAACATATAAAGGCACTGCCGGACATCCTGAACGCGCAACATATCCCGAACTTCTGCAAATTGATAATTTAGTAACTTCTACCCATGAAGGCGGCGGGTTAAAATTCGCGGGAGTCTTCATTTCCTGCACGGCAAATGTCATAAATTTTTTCCAGATCGGTGCGGCCATCGTTCCGCCAAATGCGCGCCTACCCATTGTTTTATGATCATCGCGTCCAACGTAAACAGCCGTAGTTAGCCCCGGTGTACCTCCTACAAACCACGCGTCTATGAAGTCATTTGATGTCCCTGTTTTGCCGAAAATATTTACTTTAGGAATTGCGGCGGGCTTCCCTGTTCCTGCTCTGACTGTATCTTGTAACATTGAACGTATAGAATAAGCCGTCTCCGGTCTCATTGCTTGAGTCGATGTCGTTTGACGCTGCTCTAAAATATTCCCGTCCCTGTCTTTGATTTCGCGAATCATTAACGGAATTATTCTTTTTCCGCCGTTATTGAAGCAATTAAACGCTACTGCCATTTCTAAAGGAGTCAAACTCGCAGATCCCAGCGCAACCGATAAATCACTAGGCAAATATTTTGTCTCGATTCCCATAGCCCGCGCCATTTGTACAACTGCATCAGTTCCTATATAAGCCGCGACTCTAACAGCTACAGTATTTAATGATCTTGTCAAAGCATTCTGCACTGTAACTTCTCCTGAATATCCACCGCCGGAATTATGAGGCGACCAGCCTTTATTACCTGCTCTCTTACCAAATGTTATTGGGCCGTCAATAAAATGATCGCTCGCAAAAATATCTTCCTGCATGGCTGCGGCGTAAACTATCGGCTTAAAACTTGATCCCGGCTGTCTCATTGCTTGTGTTGCTCGATTAAATTTGCTTTCTTTGAAATCCTTACCTCCAACGAGCGCGAGAACTTCTCCAGTTTCTGACTCAAGACAGACTAATGCGCCCATAATATTTTCTTTGAGTCCCTGTATTGCCTCGCGTGCTTTGTCCTGAAGATTTACGTCTAAAGTCGTATAAATTTGCATTCCTCCGCTGTAGACCTCATCACGGCCATATTTAGGCAATAAGTCATTAAATAATAAGTGTGATACAAAATAAGGAGCTCTGTTAAACTCTTCAATTTTGTTGACTCTGCGTCTGAATTCTAATTTTTCATTATAGGCCGCTTGTCTCTGTTCTGAAGTTATCCAGCCCAGAGTCTCAAGTCTGCTCAATACATAATTTTGTCGTGCCTTTGCGTTGCTCAAGCTGCTTAACGGGTTATAGCGTCCCGGGTTTGCGATTAATCCGGCCAAGATTGCAGATTGCGCTAAATCTAAATCCTTTGCTGACTTGTCAAAATAAGTTCGTGCGGCTGTCTCGACTCCCCATGCTCCGTGACCGAAATTTATAGTATTTAAGTAAAGCTCTAAAATTTTATCTTTTGAGAATAATTTTTCCAGTCTCATAGCTATAATAATTTCTTTTGCTTTACGGGTTATGCTTTTCTCGTGCGATAAAAATAAATTTCTTGCTAATTGCTGCGTTATAGTGCTTGCTCCCTGTACTTTTCCTTTCTCGACTATATCAGTCCATAAAGCGCGCATGATTGAGCCGATTCTGATTCCTCCGTGCTGATAAAATGCCGAGTCTTCAGCTGCTAAAACACTTTGTACAAGCCAAGTAGAGACCTCATGCAATTCTACAGGCGTTCTATTCTCGATAAATAATCGCGCAATGACTTCACCGTTTCTATCATATAAGATTGACGGGAGGCTGTTTTTAGGATTAGCAAGTTCTACCATGCTCGGCAAATCTTCAGAAAGTTTTACGACATACCAAGCGACTCCGGCACTGACTGCACCCGCTGCGAGCAAAAATATTAATAGAATCGTCGTGATAAATATTTTAACGATTGAGAAACTTTTTTTCTTCTTTTTTTTCTCGGCAGGTCTAGGCTGTCTAATTTCAGGGGCGTTATTGCGTGTAAAATTTGCTTGTTGTCTTCTAGCGCGCGGAGTAGGAGACGGCCCAAATAAAACGTCGTCAGGATCTATTTTGATTCTTCTATTATTATTATTTCGTTCATTCATTTGACATTTACCCCTTTATGTATTATGACGCAATAATATTATCACACACGAGGGAAGATTCTTATTATGCCGCCCTTGCGTTCACTCTTAGAATCGTGCAAATTTTTCAGACTGAGCCACTTATATTCGCCGTAAGTTACAGTTAAGACTCTAATATCATTATCAAGAATTTCATAGCCTGCGAGATTAAACCAGTGCCAGAAAAAATCTTCTAATTCTTTATCATGATGATTCAGCAATAAAAACGGGACTGGGAAGTTATTATTTATTTGAGTTATTACAGCGCGCGAAAAAATTTCATAATCGACTCCGCTTGAAAGTCCCTCGAGAATCAACAAATTATTATTTACGTCGTGAAAATAGTCATAGAGTCCGCAAATATAAGTCTCAAGAAAATCTATTCCGTGATAGCGGGGAGTCAAATAAGGCTTCATAATTTTTGCGAAATTCACGAAATCTAAACGAGTTAAATTTTTTGAGTCGTGATCATATAAATTATTAAATTTTCCTTGACTGCTTAAATAAATACACACGTCGCACGCAGTAACAGCAGCACAGCCGCCCATATTCATATCCCATTCAGGCAGCCAGTCTTGATTCCCGCCCGGGGTGCCCTCTATTGTGAAGTAGTCTAAAATTTTTTTTGATTCAAATTTCAATGTAAATATTACCTCTCTGAATAAATAAAAATTTTACATATTTTATAGCGTGAATCATTATCAAGCAAAATTTTTAGTGATTCGATACAGATATAAACATTTTAACTTTTTTGACCTGTTCAATACGCAATTCCCAGAAAGTAGCTTGAATTGACTCGCCCCTGCACATCCATTCATTATTTAAAGGTGTAACAGCAAAGACTCGCTCCCAATTTTTTGAACGAAATATTATTTTCTCGTCATCTGACAGCGCATTATAAATTTTTTCGAGTTCTGAGTCTTCATGTTCACTATAAGATAATAAGCCCTCATTTAACATAACTGACCATGCGTCAAAATCTGATAGTAAAACTTGTGAGTCCGATATTTCAATTTCGAGTCTAAAAAATTTTTCTCCCTTTGCACCGTAATACCAACGTTCAGCGCGCAAATCAGGCATATCGTGATCAAATCTCCATTTTTTCCACGCCCATACAGGATAATTTACACATTCAGGGGGATTGCCTAAGCGTTTTCTCATTTGCATAACTAGCCAGTCATATTGAACGAGTGCATATTCTTTCATGAATGATTTATTAATGTCGCAGCGATAAAGGCCGGTGCTTTGAAGCTCGTTAAAAATATTTTCGGGCTGAATTGTCCATAATTTCATGTTAAGAAGTCAGACTCCTTTCACGTAAAATTTACGCGGTTAATTATAATATTTTCGCAAAAAAATACGCGCTAAAAAATTTTATAGATAGCAAAAATTTTATCTCTGTAAATGCTTGCAAATAAATTAATTAGCTCAACTTTTTGTATTAGTAAATGTATTAGTAAAATTGTCCTGTTTTCTCGTAAAATCATGCAAAAATTTTTATGTCTTGATTATAATATTTTTTCCAAATTTTAGTGTGTATTTATTAACTCGTCCTGATAAAATTCTGCACGCAATATTTATTAATAAGTTATTCCCCGCCGAATATTGAGGTCTTATCTCTTGCACGTTTTTATTATTATCGTCCTGATAAAATTTCGCAAAAAAT
>CAJOEQ010000120.1 GCA_905233515.1 uncultured Synergistales bacterium | reverse complement strand
ATCACATTCACGAGCTTTTAAAGGCAGGTGTCGCTTAAATGGACTCAAAAATTTTAGGAATAATCCCCGCGCGCTATCAGTCTTCAAGATTTCCGGGGAAGCCTTTAGCAGATATTTGCGGGCGAACTATGATTCAGCGAGTTTTTGAACGTGCTAAAATGTCAAAATCATTATTTGACGTAATAATCGCAACGGATGACTCAAGAATTTACGAGTGCGCAAAAAATTTCGGTGCAAATGTAATAATGACTGACTCAAATTTACCGAATGGGACTGCGAGATGTGAACAGGCCGCAAAATTTTATAATCAAAAAATTGACTCAGTCATAAATATTCAGGGTGATGAGCCTTTACTTGATCCCGTTATGATTGACGAGATAGCCGAGTTATTAATAAATAATGACTGCGCTACTTTGTGCCGTGAACTTAATGACGATTACGAGAATCCAAATATTGTAAAAGTAGTTACTAATTTAAATCATGAGGCTTTATATTTTTCTCGTTCGTTAATTCCATTTATGCGCAATAAAATTAATTTGCCCGTTTATCAGCACATAGGGATTTACGGCTATAAAATTGAATTCCTGCGAAAATATGTGAGTCTCCCTGTTACGCCTTTAAGTGAGGCAGAGTCCCTTGAGCAATTAAAAATTTTAGAACACGGCTATAAAATTTGCGTGAAAGTAACAAGCTCAAAGAGTCAAAATATCGGAGTCGACACGCCGGAAGATCTACAGAGAGTGAGAGAATTAATAAATGCAGGGAATTAAACGCGTTGTAATTATAAGCGACGGAATAAGGGGACATTTTCACCAGTCATTAGGAGTAGCAAAATGGCTTGAGAGGCTCGCAGAAGTTAAGCAGGGAGAAATTATAACAGTCCCCAAATTTACAGGTCTCAAAAAATTAGTCATGATGAAAATTTCAGCGCGCAAAATTGCATTTAACAGCCCTGAATATTCCCGTGAATGGCTCAAAAAATCCGGCGCAAATATCGATATAAATTTTAAGCCGAATACACTTTTTATTTCTGCTGGGAGTTCGGCAGCTCCTTTCTGTCTTGCACTTGCTAAATCAACAGGCAATAAATCAGCTGTAATAATGACTCCTTCTGTGCTGGGCATAAAACCTTTTGATTTCGCGATTATTCCCGAACACGATAAACACGACTCAGACGATAAAAATATTATTACGACTCTGGGAGCTCCTAATCATATTTATAGGCCTGACTTAAAAGAAGAGTCACGAAAATTTTTCGCTGATTTAAATCTTGATCACACAAAAAAAATTATCGCTCTTGTAATCGGAGGCAGTGACGCAAATTATAAATTGACTCCTGAATGGGCGGGAAAAATTTTTAGGCCGTTAAGAGATATTCAAGACTCAAAAATTTTAATTACTACGTCAAGGCGTTCAGGCGTTGAGCTTGACAACATGATAGAGAAAATATTTAGTGATTCAAAAAATTTAGCTTACATGTTATTAGCTTCTCGAGAGCCTGAAATTAACCCGTTGCCGGCAATGTTAGGAGCAGCGACTCATGTTTTAGTAACTGAAGACTCCGTGTCAATGGTATCTGAGTCAATTACAGCAGGATTTAGAGCCGGCCTTATTCGAGTTCCTAGAGCGTCAAATTTCATAAAAAATTTATTCGGTTTCGGTGCTGTTAGATTTGATGATTTATTTGCTTCAATGAGAGATAAAGATTTGCTTATAGATTTAGGAGCGACTCCGGATTTTGAAAGTTTTATAAATTTTCCTGAACAGAACGAACAGAAACACGGCAAAAATTTCAACGAGGCAAGACGAGCGGCTGAATGGATTTTGTCTCAATCATAAAAATATCTTCATAAACAGGGGTGATTCTCATGTCAAAAATTGAACGTGTAGTAGTATTAAGTGATGGGATTCGCGGACATTTTCATCAATCTGTAGGAGTAGCAAACTGGCTTAAGAGACTGGGCAATATTAACGTTGAGCCTATGATAAATGTACCTGTTTTAACTGGACTGCGAAATTTAATACACATGAAATATTTAGGCAGCACTCTAGACAATCAAGACAAGAATTATTTGCTAAATTGGCTGAAAGCTGCGGGAATGAAAATAAAAAAATTTGCTCCGGGAACTTTATTTATTTCTGCTGGAGGGCCTACTGCTCCTTTCTGTCTTGCATATGCAAAGGCTACTGATAATAAATGCGCTGTAATAATGACTCCTTCTGTATTAGGCACAAGACCTTTTGATTTCGCTATAATTCCCACTCATGATAAACACGATAAGGGCGACAAGCATGTTTTTACGACTTTGGGTGCGCCTAATCACATTTATCAGCCTGATTTAAAAGCAATATCAGAGACGTTTTTTAAGGGCAGTGATTTCAATCTTCAAGATAAAAAAATTGTCGGGCTTATAATCGGGGGGAATGACTCGAACTATAAAATCACGCCTGAATGGGTAGAAGATATTTTATCGCCTTTGCAGTATATAGACGGGATAAAAATTTTTATAACTACTTCACGACGAACAGGAACAGCCGTAGAGAACGCTATCGAGCAAATTTTTAAGGGTCATCCTTCACTAGCTCACATGCATTTAATGTCGAGAAATAAGAATTTGAATTTATTGACTGCGATTTTAGGAGCAGCCACGCATGTTTTTGTTACGGAGGATTCTATTTCTATGGTCTCAGAAGTCATCACAGCAGGATTTAAAGCGGGTCTAATACGTTTACCGAGAACTACGGGATTTGTTAAAAGACTTTTCGGCGGAGGGACTCACAGATTTGACGCGACTTTTGACGAAATGCACAGAAGGGGCTTAATTGAAGATTTAGGAGAAATTCCTAATTTTGAAAAATTTTTAGCACTTCCTGAGCAGAAACATAATACAGAGTTCAACGAGGCCAAGAGAGCAGCAGAATGGCTATTACCTCAGCTATAAAGATATGAAAATTTTATATATTATTCCTGAATTTAACGAGGGCGGCGCAGAATATCATTTATTGAATTTGATTCAAGTATTCGCAGCAAGACATGAAATCACACTAGCGACAAACGGCGGCACTCTTGAGTCATTGCTTCCTGAGAATGTCAAAATTATTCACGTTGAGTCGGCTCGGAAAAATATTTTTACGATAATTTATGCGGCTGTGAAACTTGCGAGACTCAATAAAAAATTTTGCTGGGATATTATACACGTTCATTCAAGAGTCCCCGCATGGGTGGCGTGGCTTTTATCGAGCTTGACCGGCATTAAATGGCTGATGACAGCACATGCGTTATACTCGTTAAATTTGGGCTTGACTCCGTTAAAACATGCAGACGGGATTATTTGCGTCTCTGAATCAGTGAAGACTCATTTACAAAAATATTTGCCTGATAAAAACGTGAAAATTATATATAACGGCATAAATCAGCCTGAAATTTTTAATAATAGCTCACAAGAAAGCACGATAAAATTTTTATTTGTAGGAAGATTAACAGGCATTAAGGGACTTGACATTGCGATAAAAGCACTCGCAAGGCTTGTAAAATATAAATGGACTCTTGATATAATCGGTGAAGGCTCAAAGCGTGAAGAGCTTTATAATCTCGTCAAAAATTTAAATTTGAGCGATCGCGTAACTTTTCACGGCGCAAAATCTAAATCACAAGTTAATTTATTCATGTCAAAATCATCATGTTTATTATTTCCGTCATTGAGTGAAGGCATGGGCTTATCAGTTCTTGAGGCTGCTTCTATGAGACTGCCAGTTATAGCGTCGGATTTGCCCGCATTGCGTGAGATTTCAGAGGGGGGACTCGTTAAAGCCGGCGACGTTGACGAATGGCAGGAGGCAATAAAAAATTTTATAGAGTCAAGAAAAGCAAGCCAAATCGATTCTACAAAAATTTTACTAGTGAACGAAATGACTTGCTTGACAGAAAAATTTTATTTAATTATTCTTGAATAACAACGTCATTAAATTCAGGACATCGCGTCCCTTTTCTTTAGGAGTCTTGCTTAATTCACTTGCTGGGATCTCTTCATCTTCACGGAGCTTTAACACTTCGCAGGCAATAGAATTAACTTCAGGGTTATTATTAAATTCCGGCAAAAAGCTAACTACATCGAGCAATAAATTTCTAACGCTTTTACGTTCTTTATCAGACAGCCAAGCGCACAAGAATTCGCCGTAATAGTCAGGCCCGTATTGAGT
>CAJOEQ010000119.1 GCA_905233515.1 uncultured Synergistales bacterium | reverse complement strand
TACTGCCCGGCCTCAGAGTCCCCGAAAATTTGAGCAGCGTTTTTCAGCCATTCCATGATTGGCAATGTATTAATAAAATAGCGGCGCATTAGGACATCAATATTTTTTTTGACATCAAGATATATTTTTTGAGTCGTCTCAGTATTAATAATCCCGTAAAAATTAATAATTTCAAGAGAAGCAGCTAGTTTATCAAGAGATATATTTTTTATGTCATTCACGATTTTGAAAGCATTATATAATTCTGGTAAATCTTTCACGGGGGTGCTTGCTCTCAAAGACTGAAGAAAATTCATACAGAAATTTTTATGTTTATCATCAAATCTAGTGATTAAATCAAAGTATTCTGACTTAATATTTATATCAGGTTCGTAATTAAATACTCCATTTACTGCATCGAGAAGCACAAAGGGTGATGACGCGAGGACTCTTACTGGCATGCTGTTATCTCTATCTTTTGCATTAAGACCGATTATCATAGCTTTATAACGAAGCTCCTGCCTGTTGTCCTGAAGATTTGTTACTGTCTGAGAAACGCCGTTCATAACAGTATAATTATTATTGCGGGTATATTTATTCATTCGTGTTGCAAAGGGAAGACCTGACGACATACGCGGAGAAAATGCGCATTCTATTGCAGCGATCCAGAGTTCAATATTTTCACTTGATAAATCATGAATTAATAAATATTTTCGCTCAGGATAGTTAAGCCCGTACTGGGAAATAATAAATGCGGCTGCTTTCTTTAATAATTCTGCTCTGTTACCGGACGAGATAAAATTTTTTATACTGTCATAATTATAATAGCTGCCTGAAAATATTATCTCTCTAGGTTTTAGCGGCTGAGGGTCTGTATTATAATAATAAGCCTCGTCTTTTTGTTGAGCATACCAGATATTAGAATCTCTAAAGAACTGCCACGCGTAATAATTTGCGAAATTACCTATTAAAATATGATTAATAAAATTTCCGGGTCTATTAGAATAATTTGCTTCAGAATTAGGAATAAACTTAACGGGGTGGAAATTCACGAGAAAATTATTTCCGAAATCCGGCGCATAATATAAATAAGCATCATCCATGAAAATTTTTGATTTATCTTCAGTTTCATATGAATCAATATAAGACTGCTTAAACTGAGCCGCGTTTATTAATAATTCATTGTCTGAAACGCCTTTATTCGTGTAAATTTCAGGACTGCACGAATATATTTTATAGCCTTCACTTGTAATAGGACTCCCATTTCTGAGAATATCAAGCCCCTTTTTGCAGCGTGTATATATAAGCTCGTAGAACATTTTTATTTCACACTCCTTAATGATTAATCTATAAAGCCTGCTTTCATGAACAGCCACATGACAGGATCTAAAACTCTATGAGGCTTTATATATTTAAGATTTCTTTTCAAGTCAGGTGCACAGCCGAAACTTGAGACTCCGAAAAATAAATATTCTTTGAAATGTGAAGCAACGGCATTAATAAAATTTCCTTCACCTATAGAATAAAGCCAGTCTCTAATTTCTTGATCTACTTGCTTGAATTCAGTTTTATTAATATGTCCTGTACTGTCTATTGCAAGACCGGGATTTTTCACAAGAGCATTTGAAGCAAAATCACTGTGATTTAAAAGCATATCAAATTTCGTTAACATTATTGCTGCGGGGATGTCTAAAAGTTTGCCGGTCCTTATGCCCCATGCTGATTTAATATATTCTGCTAGTTTATTCACGACATAGGCCGAGTCTTTGTCCTCACCTGAGTCGCCTCGTGAAGCTCTTAATGCATCTTGACTTATAAATTTTCTGACACCAGGTAATATTAACGGATCAAGAGCTATTAATATTGCCTTTGAAGTCGATATATAACGGCACACTGTCGAAGCTGGATCTAATCTTTTTTCGTAGTCTTCACCTGCTCCGTCAAAAATAGTAAAAGTATAAGTTGGCACAGTATTGCGCGTTTTCTTAGCTAAATTTTTGATATTCCATATTTGAGGCGTGCTGTAACCTCCCTCGGTTCCTTCTGCAGGAGTATTAATATCATAAATATTATGCCTGTTATGCTCCTGAATTTCTCTTGTGTCCTGATTTGCAGGGCTGAGACTCAATTTAAGCCCCGGACATTTTCCGAGTTCATTAAGCATAACTGTTATATAATTTGTCTTGCCTGAAGTTGCTACACCGACAATGCTAAAAGGTAAATTTATAGTCTCGAGCATTGAAGCAGGTATATTTTCGTTACAAATTGGATTAGGGCATCTTCTGACTGTTGCAATACCTCCGCACCCGGGCTGACTGCATTTTATTGGTTCGCGTGCAAAGATTCCGGGCTTTGTTGAATTTCCGCAGACGGGACACACGTATAAGACATCTTTTATATTACACTGCCACATGCAATAAGGACATGTAAACTTTTTAGCGAAAAATTTATTAAATATAGATTTTAAAAAATTCATGTTTTATATTTAATCCTTTCTTTATTAAATCAACTTAAATAAATTCTTGCTTAAATAAATTCATGATTTCAATTTTTATTTTCTACACTGCACCGGTGAAATCAGATTCCCATTTGATTATAAAATTTTCGCCGGGACTATTTTCAGTTACGAATAAATTTACTCTTTGCTTTCTAGTCAATGAGCCTGATATTTCAAATGATGCTGTGATTTTTTCTGACGCGGGATTTAGATTTTCCGGCGGTGAAATTTCTAAAATTTGTACAGCATTATTTGCACCGGGCGAATTTATTGGCATTCCATCAGATGACGCGCAAAGAATTAAACCCGGGATGTGATTTAGCTGTCTATTGGCATGTATTCTTATATCGAGCCTGTAATTTCTAAACATGGGCTTATATACTTTCCAGAATAAATCAGCAGTTAAAGGCCTGTTAAAAATTTTCCTATATGGAGCTGAGACTATATCAACGCCGTTAACATGATACACAGCAAATATGCTCAAAAAAATTTTTTCGAAATTCCCCGCATTAAATAAAATTTCTATGTTATTGCCTGCTGCACTTATTATAATGCCGCCTGAGTCTTTATTTAATGCATCTTTCTCACTCGGCCAGTTATCATCTGACTTCACGAAACATATATACTCTTTCAGGTTGTCGGGTATTTTGCCTTCAGTAAAGAGCGAAATTTTTATTTTATTCTCAAGAGTATTAGCACTGAAATTATTAATTTCTTGAATCTCCGTTTTCCTCTCATTAATCAACGGCGGAATATAAGTATTAATTTCTATCTTGTTAATGCTGTCTTTTACTTCTCCGCCTGAATTCACAGATGCTTTAATTACGTGATAATTATTTTCTTGCAGATTTATTTGACAGCTTCTCATTTCAGATCTGATTCTTTTAATGACGTTAGAGCCTGATAATATCTGCAAGTCTATACCGCTTTCATTAAGATCCCAAGAAAACTCGTATATATTATCTTTCACATGACGAGAAATTATCTTAAAATCTTTTATTTTCTTTGTGGGAATTACCTCGTATTTTTCTTTTACGCTGTAACCGAGTCCGGGATAAACTGCATTAAGATAAAATATATATCTCCCATTCAGTTTAACATCATCAAGAGTAATGCTGTTAATTGCGTTTTCTGATATAACGCGCTCAATGCCTTCATACTGATAAGAGACTCTTACGCCTGAGCAATTTTTAGGAGTCTTCCATGATAAATAAATAATATTATCTTTCTGGCTGTATTCTATATCAGAAATTTTTGCGAGAACTGCTTTACTTACTGAAACCGGTTGAGACGGCCTGCCTCTTCTGCACGCGAAAAGTGAATAACTGTAAATTATGCCGGGCTCGATATTTTTATCTTTGAACGATAAAATTTCGCTGTTATTAATAATAATTTCACCGTCTTTATTATTTAACGGCGGGCGAGTACCTTTTTTTCTCACAAGCAAATATTTTATTTCACGCTCACCCGTTGCATCCCAGCTTAATAATATACTTGTATTCTCATCGTCTGAGACTGCATTAAGAAATTTACACGGGGACGGAGGATTTACCTCAAGAAAATTTAAAGCTGCTGAAAAGTCTATACATTTAGCGAGAATATCAAGACTTGCATTAACTCTTGATATATTATCTTTTGCGGATTCAAATTTAGTTCTGCACTCACTGAGAATTTTATTTATAGTTCTAATTTGGGAGCTTATATCTATATCAGGTCTTCACGCTGATAAACTTTCAGAATATTTTAAGGCTTCTTC
>CAJOEQ010000118.1 GCA_905233515.1 uncultured Synergistales bacterium | reverse complement strand
GCCGGTTTACCCGATAAATTATCGCAGGGAATAAGAGACAATTTTTTAACTCAGGCTCTTACTAAAAATCCAAGAGATAAAGACTACAGGCAGCAAATTTTAGACCTCAAAAAACGCGTATTAATTGACGCAATCACAAACAGCGGCGAAAGACTAACCGGTTATCTATGGGGGCAATCTGCTCTCGGTGAAGCTCTCACAGAAATTCAAGATATGACGCTTGAAAATCGCAACATTGACCCGTTCCCGACTTTACCAGATATTCAGCCAAGTAATATAACTCTTACTCCGCAACCTAGACCGGCACCGGCTCCGGCAAATAACGCAAATAATAACGGCAATAATATTTTCCTCTCAATGGTCAGCGGCGGCACTATACCACGCGGCGGGTGATTCTCTTCTCCCAGATCATACAGAGGCGGGACTCATAATGGGCTAGATATTTCCGCTCCTGAAGGGACTGATATTAATTTGCCTGAAATGGGCGCGGCTATGACTGTTACAAAAGTCCACACAAAAACACCTTCAACAGGTGCAGGAAATTATGTAACTCTTGAAGGGAATTTACCAAATGGCGACAGAATTCAATTAACGCTCGGACATATGAAGCAAAATTCTATCAATGTCGCTGTAGGACAGCAAATCCCAGCAGGGACTCTAATAGGCAAAGTAGGAAATACCGGCATGACTTCAGAAGGTAAAAGAATTACTGCATGGTATGAAGGCAAAAAAAGCGGCTTTCATGTCGATGTCAAACTAAAAATTAACGGCCATTATGTAGATCCAGAAACTTATAACCCCGCTAATTATGGGGCTGCTTTAAATCCTCCGACTACACCGCCGCCCCCGCCCGCCCCTGCTCCTGTATCGCCCGATGTTCAGCAAGTACCCGAGAGATTATCTTCACAAGATATTTTCTCTTTCCCGACAAATCCACCGGATCACTATATCCAGTGGCCTTAACGCTAAAAAAGGAGTATTTTATTTTGAGTTTATATCCAGATAATAATAATCAAGAAAATCAAGAACAAACAAGGCCAAATTTTATAATTCCCGATTTTTCTAATATGCCTAGACAAGGAATTATGGCCGGCAGCGTTCCTACTACTCAGAAAGAAAGAGAGCCCTATGTTAATCCTCAACCGTATACGCCGCCTACTCCGCCTGATACTCTTAAACTTGAATATCCCGCACTGTCTTCTCAAATCGATCAGGCTATTTCTAACGGCTGGACTAGAGAACAAATACGCAGATATTTAGGTCAACGCACTGAATTAGCCCTTACTCAATATACACCGCAGGAAATTAATAAAATGTTAGGCCGCGACGAAAATAGCATTACTCAGCTTATGCAGGAAATGAAACGGCAAAATGATAATTCTTACGTCCAAATTATGAAATATGACATGTCAGAAAATAAAGTCCGTGATATTCTCAATACGTCCGAATATTCGGGAATTGCTCCCAGTATTTTATTAACTCATCCGGAATTATTGCCGGAAGCTGAAAAATTAGCAGGTGAAAGACGCAGCTTTTTAGGGTATGTCATCGGGGCTCTGTCTAATGCATTATCTAATTATTGGAGATCTAGCTCCGAAGCTGACGCAATGCAAAGCTATGAATACATTAGAGACACTAATAATTTTAATGAGCAGCAACTCAAAGAAGAGGGCTTGCGAGCTTGGTTAGATTCAGGTGTTGCAGGTGATTTATACGGGCAAATGCCGACAGATGACGAATTAATCGCTATGGGGCGAAAATCACTTGAAGGCGGTGCTAATGTCAAGGCAGGGACTTCTAAGTTTTGGGGCGATCTCTCTAAAAAAATGTTTGTTCATATGAGACCGCCTGATAGCGTTATAGGAGCGACTCTGATTTCTGCTATCGAAAATTCAGGCTTTACTGTTATGTCGTCTTTAAGAAGTCTCGTAGGCTGGACTGTTGGAGGTTGGCCGAGCGGCCTTATTGCGTCAACTCTTAACACTTTTGACGAGTCTCAACGTGAGGCGGGCGAGGCTTTTATGGAGGCGCTCAAACGCGGGACAAATCCCGAACAGGCTTATAATATCGCTCGTGATGTAAGAAATAGAAATTTAATGCTGCTCCCAACAACTAATTATCTTGCTGACTGGCTTGTATTCGGCAATTTTAGTAACTGGTCTAAACTCGCAAGCCGCGCTATATCTGGTCAGGGAATTTTAAAAAGTTTAGGCAGAGGAGCTTTAACGACTCTTATTCCAGGTGCAATTAATTCTATCCCTGAAGGTTTAGAAGAATACTTTCAAGTCGGTGATAAGCTTGATAATAATAGACTCTGGGATGCCGCTAAAATGGGATTCTTTGACAGTATTATTTATTCTCTTGTCGGAGGCGGAGGCAGGGCAGCTCTTAATCGCGCTATTAACTGGCATAATACTAATAAAGAAAATCAACGCGCGCAAGAATTTCAAGATGTCATTCAACCCGTTGTAGACTCTATCAGAGAAATTCAGGACATGAGTCAACAGATTCAAAATGGAGAAATTAAACCCGATGACATTGTACGTGAAGACCCGATTATCTTTATTCCTGAAAATAGACTTGACGAGACTACTCGCGAAAAATTAGACATTCAAGACGAAATTTTAGAAGACGAAAACGGAAATATTATCAATCAGCCCGCCCCCGTCGAAAATGAAAATCAAGAATCAGAATCAGATCAGCAAGACAATCAAGAAAATAACGAGTCTGAATCTCAACAGGAACAGCAAGAAATTAACGAGGTCGCTATCAGAAAATCAACGTGGGACAAATTCGCCGCTGATTATCCAGATTTGGCCGCAGGTCTTCAGGACGTTATTAGAGTCGGAGTTAAAGGCGTTACTGCTGCTGAAGAATTAGCTAACAAGTTTAAAAATTTTGTTGACACCGCTAATAATAACCCCGAAATTAAAGCAGAAAAAGAAAGACTTTATAATGAACTTGTGAATTCTGGGAGAAATCCAAATGAAGCAAGGGGACTCGTTGACGTTGCCGGGGCTTTTGCTGATACTCTTAATAAACGTTACGGCGTTAATGTTCAGCAAGCTATGAATCTTATCGCTCAACCGAATAATCAATCACAAGAAAATAACGAGACGGCGACTCCCGCTCCTGTTACTCCAGCAAATAAACAAGGAAGTAATACAGCCAGAGTCAGAACGATTCAAGGTTCGGAAATTCAGGCACGTTATAGAGTCGTGGAGGCTGACTCCCTCATTACGTCTAATCTTGAAAACGGCGGAATTAATCCCGATTACTCGCAGGAATTACAGCCTAGAAATAGAGAAAGCGACTCAAGTCTTGAGCAGATCGCAAGAATTAGCACAAATTTAGATCCTGAATTACTCGGAGAAAGTAGACTAGCCTCTGATGGTGCGCCTATTATCGGAAGTGATTTAATGGTCGAGTCTGGCAATGGCCGCACGCTCGCTATTAGACAGGCTTATAAAAACGGGACTGCTCAAAATTATAGAAACTGGCTCATGAATAACGCTCAATATTTCGGCCTCAATCCTGATGAAATTTCCAAAATGAATAATCCCGTGCTAGTACGGGAAAGATTAACTGATATTGACCGCGCTAAATTCTCAAGAGAAGCTAATGAGTCTAGCATTGCCCAGATGTCTGCTAGTGAAATTGCTTTGTTGGACGCTAAAAATTTAACGTTTGATATTCTTAGATTGTACGATCCAAATAAAACTCTAGAAAATAATAATGAGTTCTTGCGGTACTTTGCCGGAGTTATTCCTCAAAATGAACGCGGCAATTTCTTCCAGAAAGACGGCAATATCTCACGGGCGGGAATTGAACGCGCTAGAAATGCACTCGCCGCGCTTGCTTATAATGACTCCGGCATTCTTAATAGACTTAGCGAATTTACAGATGATGAGATTAAGAATATCAGCACCGCTCTTGTGAGTGCAGCTCCGACTCTCGCTATTTTCGAAAACTCGCAGTATCTAGAGCATTTATCTATTCGTAATGATATTAACAACGCTGTAAAAACTCTTGCACAACTCAAAGAAGAAGGGCTTTCACTAGCTGACTATCTCGCTCAAATTCCCATGTTCAACGATGACGAAGAGTCTATCATGACTAGAGAGTTATTGAATTTCTTTGACAAGAATAAAAGGAGCTACAAGAAAATTGCAACCGGATTAATTAATTATGCTAGACTCGCTATGCAGCGCGGTTATCAAAATCAAAATATTTTACCCGGTATGGATGACTCCGTTCAGGTATCCAGAAGTCAATTATTTAATCAGGCAGCTAACCTCGCTAATAATGGCGTTTCTGTCAATCTCGAATTTCATAATCAGCTAAATAACCGCTCAAATCAAGAAAGAGAAAGCTATAATCAGTTAATCAATGAACAGGGAGCTAAAAATCTTGACGCGATTGATGACGGCGAACGTATCGCTAATCTTGAAATCGCTAAAAAAATGCTCGATCAAGGCTATGATAATACTGAAATTAAAGTTACTACTGGCTGGAATTTGACGAGTTTAGGCTGGAGCTACGAAATTCAGGACGGCACTATGACTAATAATTTCTTGGAAGCTCTAAAATTATTCTATGACTACTCTCACAATATTATTTCTGAACAGCAATACAAAGACAATTTAATAAATTTATTCGGTCATGATAATATTACTCTCGGCGATATTCTCGATAATCCAGAAATGTATCAGGCTTATCCTGATTTAAAAAATTTGCCCGTCGTTCTTGATAATGAAATCATTGCTTATGACTTAAACGGAATTTTAAAAATTAATCCTGAATATATCGCCGCTTATCCTCAAATTCTAGGCCACGAAATAAGGCACTCTATTCAACAGCGGGAAGGGCTTATTAACGGTGCTAACGGCTTTATCTTTGATGACGCTGTCAGATCAGGAAATTATAAAGGGGATCAGATCGAATATTTGTACTGGCGAGCTAACTGGGAGGCAGATGCCCGCAATGTAGCTTACAGAAGTGAAATGGCAGAAGACGAACGAGAAGAGATACCGTTAAATGAGACTCAAGATTTACCCGATAATTTACAGCTCAATACGGCTCAAATGTTCGACGAAATTAAACAAGGCTCTAATTATGACAGCGAGACTCTTAGAAAACTTCAAGCCATAACTCAGGAGCAAAAAGAAATAAGAAAACAAGTAAAAGCACTCAAGAATAATAGAGGTGCTTTTTTACAGGCTATTCAGGAATTACAAGACGATCTAGATTTTAATTTAGACCAGCTAGATAATAAAATCGCAAATGTCTTAGAAGTCGCAAATCAAATTAAAAACTATATGGACGAAAATCCAAATGCTAAAACTATGCCCGGGGATGTCTTCTATGAGGAAATTTTCCCGTATATCAACATGGATGATGAAGAAAACGAAGATGAATATTATGATTTTATGCATGAGCTGGAAGTTAAAAAATTACTCGTCCCTGTTAACTTCAATGAAGACGGCATGGCCGATGAATTCATACTCCCTGATAAAAATGTTTTAGCCCGCTATACTGATCTTGAAACAAGCGATATCGAAATTGACAACGAAAACAACGACTATACAGAAGACGAAAATACAGAAATTGAATCAGAAGCAGAAATTGAGCAGAAACTCAGCACTATGTCACGGCAGCAGCAAATTTCTTATTTATCGTCCCTTCTTGAGAAAATGCCAGGCGATGAATGGATGCAAAAATACGGCGCGCGTTGGCATGCGTTAAAAAATAATCAACCTCTAGAAAACAGCAAATCTAGTGAGAGTCATAATCCAGAACAGCAAGAAATTATTAACACTGATGATAACTCAAACAATGAGATAACAGAAAATCAGCAGGAACAACAATCAAATTTATATATCAATCCTAATACTGACTCGCCCATTCTCGGCAATGTCAACGGAAATAATATTATTCAAAACGGCGTTATTGTCGCAGGCAGTCAGATTGAAAGTTTTATTCAGCCGCAAAATATAGATATTTTCTATGACCTTGTTATAAATGGTGCTGATGATTTCAATAATTTTTATCAGGGGGATAATAATAATTTATTGCTCGTTAAAAAACTTCAGGACGGAAATAATGCCGCGCTTGATGTCGTCTACAATGAAGATGGCGGTTTTTATAAATTAAATAATGCTAGATATATTTCTGAGCAGGATTTAGCTAGTATGACACCTTTAACTGACAATGCCGAAATCTCTAATAATGAGCAAGTCTTACAAGATAACAGCTCCCAAACTGAAAATCAAATTAACGAGGCTGGAAATGAGCAAAACGAAAATATTAACATTCATCAGCAAGCTAATAATGTCTTTGATGAGGCTATGAATTTGAATTATGCAACTAAAGCAGCTTATGCTCTGGCTGATTTGAAAAATACAAATCCTGATTTATTAGCCGAGATTTTAAGACGATCAGGCTATAAATTTCCGGCCATGGATAGCCGCTATTTTAGAAATTATGTTGAAGTATGGGCATGGAGTAAATATCTAGAA
>CAJOEQ010000117.1 GCA_905233515.1 uncultured Synergistales bacterium | reverse complement strand
ACTGTTCACTGTATAGCCTCCTTTTAAAATATGGCGTTCGCAATGACTGATTCACACTCACTCTGCATACGGTTTACAGCATGGTTATAAATCATTGTTGTATTAATGCTCGTATGTCTTGCAAATGCTTGAACGTCTGCAAGACTTTGACCGGCCATTAACGCAAGAGTAATCGCCGTATGTCTCAAACTGAGAGCTGTTAATCTTGCACTCTGATAGCCTGCATTAATCATCGCTTTTTTGGCAACTCCTGAAATTGTACGTGTTGTGAGTCTTTGGCCGTTATTTCTGTTTGCATGAGATACAAATAACGGTGCGGATTCTTCAACATTGCCGCGTGCTTGCAAATAATCTCTGATAGCGTTTTCGACTTGAGCAGGCAATTTTACAAAATCAGCTTTTGAAGTTTTACCTTTACCCTGAATGAACAGCACAGAGACTCCACCGACATTGCGTAAGTCTTTAATATCTGCTCGAGCTATCTCAATCGTACGTAAACCGCAAGCCGCCATTAATGCGAACATTGCAAAATTTCTCTTTCCTTCTAGTGTGTTGCGGTTAATCCCTGAAAGAATAGATTTTACTTGAGCACCAGCAAAGCAATCTTTTTTATGGCCTTTATCAATTTTCGGTGCTTTAACCTCACGCGCGATATTTGCGTAAAATCCTGATTGTTCACACCATGCAAAGAATCTTTTGACGGCTGCTAAGTAAAGCGCAACGGTTGCCGGCTTTTTCCCTGATTCTGTGAGTGCTTGTTTGAATGCAATCACAGTCTCACGCGTCGGATTCTTGATTTGATTAGCGTGAATGAATGCGAAAAATATTTTTACTCCGGAAGTGTAAGAACGAACAGATAACGGGGCAATATCTAAAAATTTTCTGAAGTTATCAACGAGAGAATTTAATTTGATTGAATTTTGTACAACCGCTAATTTGTTCATTATTTACACTCCTTAATTAATTTAAGAATATTATATATTATAGAATTAAAAATGTAAATATGATTTTCAATTTCGTATAATATTAATTAAATGAAATTGAAAATATTTTTTAATCCACTTATTATTTTTAGCTTTTTTCTTCGGAAAAAATACCCCTCACAGAATGCCTCATATTGCGCGCAAATCGATAGCCTAATATGATTAATCCTGTGAGAGTGAAAAAATTCATTCTAGCGCGGTTTTCGCTTAATGTCGTTTTCTTCGTCGTCAGGTATGGAGTTAATGAGATTCACGCATTCTCGTTGTATTGATTCTAATGTTGTCGGAATAAATTTATCCCATTGTTGATAATATTCAAAGAAAAATGATTCATTGCTTACTCCATATCGATTTTTCAAGATACACAATTCTATGTAGCGCGGTTTTTGCACTTTTGCAGCTTTTACAGCTTTACGCTTTTTCGTTATTTTAGCGTCAGACTCAAATAATTTAGTGTTCATGATTGCAAGCTGCAAACCAATAATACAATCGGCTGTGTATTCGATACCACCAGTCTCTTTGAACGATTCAAAGTCTATGACTGTCATATAATTTTGCCTGTTCAATGAGCTTACGACAAACATTACTAATTCATTTTGCATTTGCAACAGCTTTAATGCTCGTACGTTTGCGTCAACTATATCTTTTGTTGCTGTTAGCTTTGGATTGTCTGAACGAATTAACTGTAAATAATCCACAAAAACAACAGGCTTAACTCCAAATTGTTTTATATACTCGTTCACAGTCTCAACAATAACGCTAATATCTGTCGTAAAATTGCACTCGATAATCTGTTTGTGTTCAGATATTATCTTGAATTTCTCTATTGCATTGCGCACTTCAGAAGAGATCCGCCCGTTGCGTATTTCTATAGCCGTAGGATTTGAATCAAAAAAGGCGTGCTCAGGTTGCGCTAATCTTGCAAGACTCTTAGAGACTAGCTCAAATCGAGTCTGTTCAAACGCAAAATACAAAACATGCTCGCCTGCGCTAGCTAGGTTATCTGCAATTTGTAAATTCAATGTTGTTTTGCCCAATGAGCTAATAGCACCGAGAATGTACAAGCCGGGATATAGAGTAAGCTTGCTATCAAGATTACTAAAGCCCGTCTTGCGGTTTGAATAACGCTGAAAATTTTTTATATCAGACTCAAACTGTCTCTCTAAATATTGCGCGTCAGAGTCAAATTTTATTTCAGGCTTTTTTTGTGGTAACACAGAATCAGGAGTCCCGGCTATCGCTTTTTCGATTGTCATAGCACCGTACGTTTGAGCACCGTGTAATTCATCCCATTTTGGGCGGTATAATCCCGATTGCCTGAAAAGTGAATCAATACGCGCATAATCTTTTTTAGTCCACCAGGCTAAATATGAACACAACGCTAAATCTGCATTGCTTGGGGATTCATACCCTGAAATATCGCCGTTAAATAATGCCTCGATTCTTTTGCCGGTTTGAATGTTCTTGAACATTTTCTGCAAAAGTTCTGAATCCGTCTCTGTGTTTGCTTTTGTCTCAGGCTTAACCTTATCTCGTCTTAAAAATTTCTCTCGTACCATTTGGCATTCACTATCACGATATTCAATCGGTTTAGAATCCCCGTATGTATCGCCGGTAATAGTGAAATATCGCATGCAATCGTAGCACTCTATATCGTCATGCTTTAAATAATACCCCTCTTTTTGCAGTCTATTTTTCAGCTTGAACAAAATATGAAGTCCTGTTTTTGACGGGCTATATTCCGTGTAACTGTTCATAATCTGCACTATTTCAGCGGCAAAAGGTTTTAACGTACCATCAGGCAAAATCACATTATCTAAGTCAATCCCCGCATAACCGCTAGGATTTTCCTCAATGCCAAACATAAACCCCAATCCTTTAGCGTTATTATCATAGATAAATTTTTCAAACGCCTCTTTGTATGAGCTCCATGTGTTAGGGTTATTCACTGTACCTGACGGCATTTTTTTTGGTTTACCGCCATTCTTATCTGGTACGAATTGCCATATTACCCAATTTTTTAATTGCTGTATTTCCTGCAATTCTTTAGTAACGTCTGCAAGCGCCATTTAAAAACCTCCCGGAAATTTTTGATTCTTTTTTCTTTTATGGTACACAGTGAATAGCGTTAGCGGCCATTCACTGGTACCTTCTATAAGTACCTATAGTACCTATAATACTTATAGCTTTTTCCCTTAAACTGTTAAACCTGCTAATGTAGTTGAGTTTAAGTGTAGTTTTACTAATACAGACCGTATGCACTTTTGCAGCAGTACCGTATGCACTTTTGCAGCAGTACCGTATGCACTTTTGTATCAGTTGTTTTCATAGTTACTATGTAAAATATAGTGGTCTTCATGTAACGTAATTGTAATTTTTTCTTTCGCTAGTCCGTTTGTTTTCGGCTCCTCTTCATATCCTTTGATATAGCCTAAGTTTACCCAGTTATCAAGAAATAGCCTGATTCTTTGGCGTATTCGCTGTTTTTCAACTCGCACCGCGTCTTGTTTACCTATTTCCTTAAAAATAGTCTCGTATGTCATTGTGCGACTTCTATTACTGTGATTCATCCAATCAATCTGAGCAAGCAGATAATTTCGCAAAATGATATTTTCGCGCGTCATGTTGATTTTTTCAGGCAACGCAAGCAGATTAATATCAACGGTTAAAACTTGGCCTTTTTGTTTTGCATATCGATAGAGAATAGGCTCCTTGAAAATTTCATAGGCTTTTGTTCTTTTGCCGTTCATATCGACAACCTCCAAACCGTCTGAAGGGATTAACGCACCGTCAAATTTCGTCTCTGTGAAGTTATAGCCCTTTGCTTGAGCTTCTTTTGTTGCGTCAATTCGACACCAGGTATGGCGTAAAACTTCAACAGATTCTTCTATTTGAGCTAAAAATTCCGGCGTTGATTTTCGTCTCTTATTGCTATACCCATTCATAGCGTATGCTATGTGCTCAGGAGTAACATATTTATTACCTGCAAGATATAGGCTAGTTAATGCGTCGCAAGTCGCGCGTGTGAATCTGTCAGCTAATTTCGCTTGCATATTTTCCGGCAAATCCTCAAATCTGACATTAGCACTCACAAAATACCTATCTGATTTTAGCGTCTTGACTGCAACCAAATCGGGATTGAATAAATCCTCTAGCCTGAGCTTTTCATCACAACCGAAAATAATATCAGCGAGTCTAGGTTTGGGACTAAAATAGTGCTTACTGTGTTTACTACGTACAGCCGGCAAATTAATTCGTCAACTGATTCACCATTCTTGAGTAGTTCAAAAAATTTGTCAGTCAAATTCTCGTCAACTCCAACATTTTGCAGAAAAATTTTGATTGAGATTTTGGCGTATTCTGGTGGTACCACTTTAATTAGTTCTCTTAATTCGTCGATTAACATGATAAAATAAAAACCTCCTATGGTAAAAATACCATTAATTTTATAGCGTCTGAAAAACCCTGCAAATATGCAGCATTTTCAAACTCTATAATTTCTTGTGTATTTTCCTCAGAGTAAGGGTGAGGAGCGTTTAAACACGCGCGCTCCTGTATTAATTCTTTGAAGTTATCTATTACGCTGCAATAGCTGTTATTTTCCATGATTCTTGACCAAAATCAACCTTCAGATAGTTATCAAAGAAAAGTTGATACATATTATCGCCTGGTGTGAAGTCTGAGATATAGGCGATTGTTTGTTTACGAATTGATGAGCAGTCAGCAAAGAGTATATTATTTTCCACGTACAATTCAAGACCAAGCAGCTGACAGTATATTTTCGCTAAACTTTCAGCGCAACCTGTATAAGTATATTGTTTACCGCCGTATTGCAAATCAAGCTGATACATTTTTCTCAACCTCTCTTAGACCGTAGAATGTGTAATCTGAATCCTTCAAGCACTCACGGAAATAAATCCCGTAGCAGTCTTCAATTTCAAATCCATTTTCACTGTCTGAATAATCGAGAATAGAAAATTTTTCATCATTTGCATATAACTCGACTTGTTCATTTTCCATCGGTAGGGCATAAATGAGAATGCCCTTAGCTTTGCAAAATTCGCGCGCAATATCGTAACGAGTCCCAACCGCTAAAATTTTGCCGTTATCATTTTCCATTGCGTAAAGCATAAAGCCGCCGTTATCGGCTGTAATCTTGATAGTCTCAAAATCTAATTTCATGTTTTAGCCTCCGTAAAGAACTTTCAAGAATTGTTCTGTGAATGTTTTCGTCTTGCATAATCCCGTAAAGCTGGAAATTTTCATCATCGTAAATTTCGTCAAAAGCTGATATGTAACAAAAATCAATGTTCACACCGTCTTTTTCATAGCTAAAATCAATCGTTCTTAATAGTTGACCGTCGAGTAAAACATTAATTTTTTTATCGCCTGCAATATCAATTGATAAGCTGCTACCAGTTGATAACAAAAATTCTCTTGCAATGCCTGCTTTATCGCTTATCGAGAAAATATCGCCGTTGCTATTTTTTTCGTCTACAAGTGCAAATAAAAAATATTTATCCGCGTCGTTTTTGTCGTTTATCGGGATTGCTTGATAATTTTTTCTTGCGCATTCTCGTTGAAATAGATTCACTTTTTTATCTCCTTAATAAATTCCTGCACTTCGTTCCAATCCCACCGACGAGACTTGCCGATTTTCACGCCTGGTGGTAATTGTCCTGCTTTGATTAGGCTGTACACAGTCTGCACTGTGATTTTCAATTTTGCTGCTAATTCTTTTATTGTTAGTAAATCCATATTTCACGCTCCTTATTTTGTATTATTACATAATATTACTATAAAATAATTTAAAGTAAAGATATAATTACGTAAAAATTTATGGTATTATTTAAAAATATTAAA
>CAJOEQ010000116.1:4330-5207 GCA_905233515.1 uncultured Synergistales bacterium | reverse complement strand
ACGTTAATACACAAGGATATAAGAAACGCCGTGCAGATTTTGAAGATTTAATGTATCAGATTAATAGAGAGCCAGGCGCACCCGTTGAGCCAAATTCAGTAGTTCCCACCGGTGTACAGGTCGGACTCGGTACAAGAGTTACAGCGACTCCAAGTTTCATGGTACAAGGAAATTTTCAGATAACAGACGGGCCGCTTGACTGGGCAATAACTGACGACACGGCATTTTTTCAGGTTACAATGTCGAACGGCGAAATCGGTTATACTCGCGGCGGGTCATGGCAAATCGACGATCAAGGCCAAATTGTTAATGAAGACGGCTTATTATTAGAACCTGCTATAACAGTGCCGAATAACGCGACGGAGATTCAATTATCGCCCACCGGAGTCGTAAGTGTTAGACTTGCAACCGAGACAGCTTTACAGGAACTCGGACAAATTCAGCTCGCAAGATTTGTTAATCCTTCAGGACTCCGCGCCTTAGGTGATAGATTATTTGTGCAGACTGACGCAAGCGGCGAGCCCATTGTAGGAAATCCCGGAGAAGACGGAATGCCTCAAGTCAGGCAAAATGTTATCGAGATGTCAAATGTTCAAGTCGTTGAAGAAATGGTAGAAATGATTGTAGCTCAGAGAGCTTATGAAGCTAACTCTAAAGGCATTCAGACAGCAGACGACTTATTAAGAATTGCGAACGGACTCAAGCGGTAAATCATGAATAAAAATTTTTTAGCGGGGAAGTGTATTATTATTGCGCTCCTCGTTTTTTTTGTATCGAGTCAGGCTCAAGCGGCTCAAACTATAAGAATCGAGATCCCCGGGAAAATTTATAATAATAAAGACTCTTTCACGCTTGGAAGTATCGCGAAAATCACAGG